>NZ_UBIZ01000436.1:0-32361 GCF_900465275.1 Parafrankia sp. Ea1.12
GGTCGAGTCCCGGCTCCGGCTCCGCGTCCTGAGTGCCGGTCCTGGGCCCTGGGTCTGGTCCTCGGTGCCTGGCTTCCCGGTCTCGGGGCCTTGGGCGGAGGAATTGATGGATGCCTTTCGGCAGGGCGTTCGTGGAGGCCGGAGGGGTCGGCGGTAGGGTTCGCAGTGGCTGTTTTCCCGGTGGGAGGACGGCTGTGTCGGTACCGGTCCGGCGGGTTGGCGGATACCGGTCCGTCCGTGGAGCGCGCAACGGCCAGGCGCAGGCAGGACGTCCGTCGTCCGGTCGCGCCTGTCGTGGTCGTCGGGTGATACCCCGTTCGACACTTGACGTGGGCGTGGAGTAGTGTTGGCGCCTGTGGCCGGAGTCCACGTGGCTCTGGCGTGTGTCCTGCGCCCAGACGTGGCGCCGTGGCGCCGAGAACCGACCGCTCAGGTCAGGTACTCAGGCCGCCGTCGGTGACAGTCGGGTTCGGTCCGGCAGAGTCGGGCGGGTAGGCGCGCTCCTTCTGGGACGTATCGGACTTCCGGTACTTACAGAGGGCGCGACACGCCCGACCGCGTGGGTCGGGAACGGATACTCCGGCGCTCACGCTCCGTGCCATCCAGGCGAGGAGCGGCACCGCGACACAGCAGGCAGACAGGCCGGCCATCCGGGATGGCTGCCGGCGAGTACGACGAGGCACGAAGGAACGGGAGCGGCGTTGCCCACGATCCAGCAGCTGGTCCGCAAGGGCCGGCAGGACAAGGTCGAGAAGACCAAGACCCCGGCACTCAAGGGGAGCCCGCAGCGTCGTGGCGTGTGCACCCGCGTCTACACGACCACCCCCAAGAAGCCGAACTCGGCGCTGCGCAAGGTGGCACGCGTCCGGCTGAACAGCGGGATCGAGGTCACGGCCTACATCCCCGGGGTCGGTCACAACCTGCAGGAGCACTCGATCGTCCTGGTGCGTGGTGGCCGTGTGAAGGACCTCCCGGGCGTTCGCTACAAGATTGTCCGGGGCGCTCTCGACACGCAGGGCGTCCGTAACCGGAAGCAGGCTCGCAGCCGCTACGGCGCGAAGAAGGAGAAGGGCTAATGCCGCGCAAGGGGCCCGCGCCCAAGCACCCCGTCGTCGTCGACCCGGTCTACGGCTCGCCGCTGGTGACCGCCCTGGTCAACAAGGTGCTGCTGAGCGGCAAGAAGTCGGTCGCGGAGCGCATCGTGTACGGCGCGCTCGAGGGCGCCAAGAACAAGACCGGCAACGACCCGGTCGTCACGCTCAAGCGTGCGCTGGACAACGTCAAGCCCACGCTGGAGGTGCGCAGCCGCCGAGTAGGTGGCGCCACCTACCAGGTGCCGGTCGAGGTCCGCGCGGGCCGCAGCACCACGCTCGCGCTGCGCTGGATCGTCGGGTACTCCCGCGGCCGTCGTGAGAAGACGATGACCGAGCGCCTGATGAACGAGCTGATCGACGCGAGCAACGGCCTCGGCGCGAGCGTGAAGCGCCGGGAGGACACCCACAAGATGGCGGAGTCCAACAAGGCCTTCGCCCACTACCGCTGGTAACTCATCATGGCTGCTGACGCACGTGCCGCACTGGCCGCGACCCGGAACATCGGGATCATGGCCCACATCGACGCAGGCAAGACCACGACCACCGAGCGCATCCTCTTCTACACCGGTGTGAACTACAAGATCGGTGAAGTCCACGAGGGTGGCGCCACGATGGACTGGATGGAGCAGGAGCAGGAGCGGGGGATCACCATCACCTCCGCCGCCACCACCTGCTCGTGGCGTGACCACACCATCAACATCATCGACACCCCGGGCCACGTCGACTTCACCGTCGAGGTGGAGCGGTCCCTGCGCGTCCTCGACGGAGCGGTCGCGGTGTTCGACGCCGTCGCCGGCGTCGAGCCGCAGAGCGAGACGGTGTGGAAGCAGGCCGACCGCTACGACGTCCCGCGGATCGCGTTCGTCAACAAGATGGACCGGGTCGGCGCCGAGTTCCACCGCTGCGTCGACATGATGGTCGACCGGCTGGACGCGACGCCCGCCGTCATCCAGCTGCCCTGGGGTGTCGAGGCGGACTTCCGTGGCGTGATCGACCTGATCCGCATGAAGGGCCTGCTCTGGCACACCGAGGACAAGGGCGCCTCGTTCGAGACCGTCGACATCCCGACCGACCACGCCGAAGCCGCGCAGGAATGGCGGGAGAAGCTGGTCGAGACCGTCGCCGAGAACGACGACGAGCTCATGGAGCTCTACCTCGAGGGCGTCGAGCCCACCGAGGAGCAGCTCATGGCGGCGCTGCGGCGGTCCACGGTGGCCAGCAAGGTCAACCCGGTGCTCTGTGGTTCCGCGTTCAAGAACAAGGGCGTGCAGCCCATGCTCGACGCGGTTGTCGACTTCCTCCCCTCGCCGACGGACATCGGCTCGGTCACCGGCCACGCGGTCGGCAAGGAAGAAACCGAGATCGTCCGCGAGGCTGACGACGACGCGCCGTTCTCGGCGCTGGCCTTCAAGATCATGTCGGACCCGTACGTCGGCAAGCTGACCTACATCCGGGTGTACTCCGGCAAGATCACCAGCGGTACCGCGGTGCTCAACTCGACCAAGGACCGCAAGGAGCGCATCGGCCGCATCCTGCAGATGCACGCCAACCACCGGGAGGACCGGGACGGTGTGGGCGCGGGTCAGATCGTGGCCGTGGTGGGCCTGAAGAACACCACCACCGGCGACACGCTGTGTGACCCGAACTCGCCGGTCATCCTCGAGTCGATGATCTTCCCTGCCCCGGTCATCGACGTCGCCATCGAGCCGAAGACGAAGGCTGACCAGCAGAAGCTGGGCACCGCGATCCAGCGGCTCACCGAAGAGGACCCGACCTTCCAGGTCCGCACCGACGAGGAGACCGGTCAGACGGTCATCGCCGGTATGGGTGAGCTGCATCTCGAGGTCTTCGTCGACCGGATGCGCCGCGAGTACGGCGTCGAGGCGAACGTCGGCAAGCCGCAGGTGGCCTACCGCGAGACCATCCGCCGCAAGGTGGAGAAGGTCGACTACACCCACAAGAAGCAGACGGGTGGGTCCGGGCAGTACGCCCGCGTGATCATCGACCTGGAGCCCTCCGGCGGCGACGGCGGCGGCTACGAGTTCGAGAACAAGGTGACCGGCGGACGCATCCCGCGGGAGTTCATCCCGTCGGTGGACGCCGGCTGCCAGGAGGCCATGGAGTTCGGCGTCCTGGCCGGTTACCCGCTCGTCGACGTCAAGGTCACGCTACGGGACGGCCAGTTCCACGAGGTCGACTCCTCCGAGCTCGCCTTCAAGATCGCCGGTTCCATGGCCTTCAAGGACGCGGCCCGGAAGGCCGACCCGGTCATCCTCGAGCCGATGATGTCGGTCGAGGTCACGACGCCCGAGGACCACATGGGCGACGTGATCGGCGACCTCAACTCGCGGCGTGGGCAGATCCAGGCCATGGACGAGCGGGGCGGTTCCCGGATCGTCAAGGCCCTGGTGCCGCTCTCGGAGATGTTCGGGTACGTCGGCGACCTGCGGTCGAAGACCTCCGGGCGGGCGAGCTACTCGATGCAGTTCGACTCCTACGCCGAAGTCCCGCAGAACGTCGCCAAGGACATCATCGCGAAGGCGAGGGGCGAGTAGCAGGCCCGCCGGGCCGGGCTGCCGGCACCACTGACGACAACACAGCACGACACCACCCGTCCTTGGAGGGACACCAGTGGCGAAGCAGAAGTTCGAGCGGACCAAGCCGCACGTCAACATCGGGACCATCGGTCACATCGACCATGGCAAGACGACGCTGACGGCCGCGATCACGAAGGTCCTGCACGACGCGCACCCGGACCTCAACCCGTTCACGCCGTTCGACCAGATCGACAAGGCGCCGGAGGAGAAGGCCCGCGGGATCACGATCTCGATCGCGCACGTCGAGTACCAGACCGACGCGCGGCACTACGCGCACGTCGACTGCCCCGGGCACGCCGACTACATCAAGAACATGATCACGGGTGCCGCGCAGATGGACGGCGCGATCCTGGTGGTCTCGGCGACCGACGGCCCCATGCCGCAGACGAAGGAGCACGTGCTCCTGGCCCGCCAGGTCGGCGTGCCGTACATCGTCGTGGCGCTGAACAAGGCCGACATGGTCGACGACGAGGAGATCCTCGAGCTCGTCGAGCTCGAGGTCCGGGAGCTCCTGAACACCTACGAGTTCCCCGGCGACGACGTCCCGGTCATCCGCGTCTCCGCGCTCAAGGCGCTGGAGGGCGACAAGGAGTGGGGCGAGAAGCTCCTCGAGCTCATGGCGGCGGTGGACGCGTCCATCCCCGAGCCCGAGCGTGACATCGACCGGCCGTTCCTCATGCCGATCGAGGACGTGTTCACGATCACGGGTCGTGGCACGGTCGTCACGGGTCGTATCGAGCGTGGAATCGTCAAGGTCAACGAGACCGTGGAGATCGTCGGCATCAAGCCGGAGACCACCACGACGACCGTGACCGGCGTCGAGATGTTCCGCAAGCTGCTCGACGAGGGCCAGGCCGGTGACAACGTCGGCCTCCTCCTCCGTGGCATCAAGCGCGAGGACGTCGAGCGCGGCCAGGTCATCGTGAAGCCGAAGTCGATCACCCCCCACACGGTGTTCGAGGCGCGCGTCTACATCCTCAACAAGGACGAGGGTGGCCGGCACACGCCGTTCTTCAAGAACTACCGGCCGCAGTTCTACTTCCGCACCACCGACGTGACCGGCGTCGTGACCCTCCCCGAGGGCACCGAGATGGTCATGCCGGGCGACAACACCGAGATGACGGTCGAGCTCATCCAGCCGATCGCCATGGAGGAGGGCCTGCGGTTCGCCATCCGTGAGGGTGGCCGGACCGTCGGTGCGGGTCAGGTTCTGAAGGTCATCAAGTAGTGGCGGCGGGCGGCGGGTGCCCCAAGGGGTCCCGCCGCCCGCTGTTGCTGGCCGGCCACGCCGGGGCGTAACGCTCCGCGTCGCGACCAGGATCGCAAGCCGCCCGCGAGGGCCGCGCACGCGCGGCCGACGGGGCACCAGACAAGGCGGTACACCCGGCACGAACCCGGACCCGCCGGGCCGCCCGCCCTTTCCGGCGGCGGCCCGCGCCGCGGAGCGGGAAGAGGTCGACGGGGACCCGGTAGTGATACCGGCCGGACGAGACAGACAGGACAGGCGAAGCCCACCATGGCGGCACAGAAGATCCGCATCCGGCTCAAGGCCTATGACCACGAGGTCATCGACAGCTCGGCGCGGAAGATCGTCGAGACCGTGACGCGTACCGGTGCGCAGGTCGCGGGTCCGGTGCCGCTGCCGACGGAGAAGAACGTCTACTGCGTCATCCGGTCGCCGCACAAGTACAAGGACAGCCGCGAGCACTTCGAGATGCGGACGCACAAGCGGCTGATCGACATTCTTGACCCGACGCCGAAGACGGTCGACTCGCTGATGCGCCTCGACCTGCCCGCCGGCGTGGACATCGAGATCAAGCTGTAAGAGGGGCCGGCGCCAGTCATGCTCAACCGCAATTACAGAGGGCTCCTGGGCACCAAGCTCGGGATGACCCAGGTATGGGACGCGAACAACCGCGTCGTGCCGGTCACCGTCATCCAGGCCGGCCCCAACGTCGTGACCCAGGTCAAGACACCCGACTCCGACGGCTACTCGGCCGTCCAGCTCGGCTACGGCGAGATCGACCCGCGCCGGATCAACAAGCCGATGCGCGGCCACTTCGAGACCTCCGGTGCCACTCCCCGGCGGCACCTCGTCGAGCTGCGCACCGCGGACGCCGGCAACTACCGGCCCGGCCAGCAGCTGACCGGTGAGGTGTTCGACGCCGGCCAGGTGGTCGACGTCACCGGCACCTCCAAGGGCAAGGGCTTCGCCGGTGTCATGAAGCGGCACGGCTTCAAGGGCCTGGGCGCCGGTCACGGCGTCGAGCGCAAGCACCGCTCGCCGGGTTCCGTCGGCGGCTGTGCCACTCCGGGGCGGGTCTTCAAGGGCCTGCGGATGGCCGGCCGGATGGGGCACGACCGTGTGACCGTGGCTGGGCTGACCATCCACGCCGTCGACACCGAGCGCGGCTTCCTGCTGATCAAGGGTGCGATTCCCGGCCCCGACGGCGGTCTGGTCTTCGTTCGCAGCGCGGCCAAGCGCCCCGCTCCGGAGCCGGCCGCTCCGGTGGCGGCCGCGGCCGCCGGCACCGGTGAGGAGGCCTCGGCATGAGCCCGACGGCAACGATGACGAAGGAAGCCCCCGCCGAGGCGGACGCGCCGGTGGACCGCACGGTCCCGGTGCACGCCCCCGCGGGCGGCGACGCCGGCAGCGTCGAGCTGCCCGGCGCGGTGTTCGACGTGCCGGTGAACGTGCCGCTGATCCACCAGGTCGTCGTGGCGCAGCTCGCCGCGGCCCGGCAGGGCACGCACTCCACGAAGACCCGCGGCGAGGTCCGTGGCGGTGGGCGCAAGCCGTACCGCCAGAAGGGCACCGGCCGGGCACGGCAGGGCTCGCTGCGCGCGCCGCAGTTCACCGGCGGTGGCATCGTCCACGGCCCGACGCCGCGCAACTACGACCAGCGGACACCCAAGAAGATGAAGGCCGCCGCGCTGCGCGGGGCCCTGTCGGACCGGGCCCGCAACAACCGGCTGCACGTGGTCTCGTCGCTGGTCGCCGGTGACACCCCGTCGACCAAGTCGGCTGTGGCCGCGCTGACCAGCCTGGTGGACGCGCGCCGCGTCCTGGTCGTGGCCCTCCGCTCGGACGAGCTGACCTGGCTCAGCCTGCGCAACGTGGCCGAGGTCCACCTGCTCGACCCGGGCCAGCTCAACACCTACGACGTGCTGGTGAGTGACGACGTGGTGTTCACCGAGGGCGCGCTCACCGCGTACCTCGGTCGCGCCTCCCGTCCGGCGACCTCAGCCGGCGAGGAGGAGGACAAGTGATCCCCGACCCGCGAGACATCATTCTCCGGCCGGTCGTCTCCGAGAAGAGCTACGGCCTGCTCGACGAGAACGTCTACACGTTCATCGTCCGCCCCGACGCGAACAAGACCCAGATCAAGCTCGCCGTGCAGAAGATCTTCAACGTGCGGGTCACCCGGGTCAACACGATCAACCGGGCGGGCAAGCGCAAGCGGACCAAGCACGGCTGGGGACACCGCTCGGCCACCAAGCGGGCGCTCGTCAGCCTCGCGCCCGGTGACAGCATTGAGATCTTCGGAGGCCCCGGTGCCTGACACCCGCGTGGGGCGTACCCGGGTGCCGCTCGGCCCGGCGTCGGATCGGAAGTAGAGCATGGGTATTCGCAGGTACAAGCCGACGACGCCGGGGCGTCGTGGGTCGAGCGTCGCCGACTTCGTCGAGATCACCCGTGATCACCCCGAGAAGTCGCTCGTTCGCCCGCTGCACTCCAAGGGCGGCCGCAACGTCCACGGGCGGATCACGACCCGCCACCAGGGCGGCGGCCACAAGCGGGCCTACCGGATCATCGACTTCCGGCGGGACAAGGACGGCGTGCCGGCCAAGGTCGCGCACATCGAGTACGACCCGAACCGCACCGCGCGGATCGCCCTGCTGCACTACGTCGACGGCGAGAAGCGCTACATCCTCGCCCCGGTGAAGCTGCACCAGGGCGACATGGTCAGCTCGGGTGTCGGCGCGGACATCAAGCCGGGCAACGCCCTGCCGCTGCGCAACATCCCGACCGGCACCGTGGTCCACGCCATCGAGCTGCGTCCCGGCGGCGGCGCCAAGATCGCTCGCAGCGCCGGCACCAGTGTGCAGCTCGTCGCGAAGGACGGGCCGTACGCCCAGCTCCGGATGCCCTCCGGTGAGATCCGCAACGTCGACGTGCGCTGCCGCGCCACCGTCGGCGAGGTCGGCAACGCCGAGCAGAGCAACATCAACTGGGGCAAGGCCGGCCGCATGCGCTGGAAGGGCCGTCGGCCCACCGTGCGTGGTGTCGCGATGAACCCGGTCGACCACCCGCACGGTGGTGGTGAGGGCAAGACCTCCGGTGGCCGCCACCCGGTCAACCCGAAGGGCCGTCCGGAGGGCCGCACCCGCCGCACCAAGAAGTCCAGCGACGCGCTGATCGTCCGGCGCCGCAAGCAGAACAGGCGGCGGTAGTCATGACTCTGCTCGCCCGGCCGCCGGCCAGCTCGATCCGCACCCACCACTGAGCAGGAAGGAGGAGACACAGCCATGCCACGCAGTCTGAAAAAGGGCCCGTTCGTCGACGACCACCTGCTCAAGAAGGTGGACGCGCAGAACGCCAAGGGCACCAAGCACGTCATCCGGACCTGGTCGCGTCGTTCGACCGTGATCCCCGACATGCTGGGCCACACCATCGCCGTGCACGACGGGCGCAAGCACGTCCCCGTGTTCATCACCGAGGGAATGGTCGGGCACAAGCTCGGCGAGTTCGCGCCCACGCGCACCTTCCGCGGGCACGTCAAGGAGGACCGGAGGTCACGCCGTGGCTGACGACCTCGTCGACGGCCTGACCCGCGCCGGCCTGCCCGGCGCGAAGGCGACCGCTCGATACGTGCACACCTCGCCGACCAAGGCCCGTCGGGTCGTCGACCTGGTCCGCGGCCGGTCCGCGAGCGAGGCGCTCGACATCCTCCGGTTCGCGCCCCAGGCGGCGAGCACGGATGTCTACAAGGTCGTGGCGAGCGCGGTGGCGAACGCGGAGAACAACCACAACCTCGACCCGGCGACGCTGTGGATCGGCGCCGCCTATGTGGACGAGGGGCCGACGCTCAAGCGCATCCGGCCGCGCGCGCAGGGCCGGGCCTACCGGATCCGCAAGCGCACCAGCCACATCACGGTCGTGGTGGAGAGCCGGGAACCGGTGTCCACTGGCGCCGGCGCCAGGACTACAAGGAGGGCCCGGTAGTGGGGCAGAAGGTAAACCCGCACGGGTTCCGACTTGGCATCACGTCGGAGTTCACCTCCCGTTGGTACGCCGACAAGCAGTACAAGGCGTACGTCGGTGAGGACGTCAAGATTCGCAAGATGATGTCCAAGGGCATGGAGCGGGCCGGCATCAGCCGGGTCGACATCGAGCGCACCCAGGGTCGGCTGCGGGTGGACATCCACACCGCCCGCCCGGGCATCGTGATCGGCCGGCGTGGCGCCGAGGCCGACCGCATCCGCGGTGACCTCGAGAAGCTGACCGGCAAGCAGGTGCAGCTCAACATCCTCGAGGTGAAGAACCCCGAGGTCGACGCGCAGCTCGTGGCGCAGGGCGTCGCCGAGCAGCTCTCCAGCCGGGTCAGCTTCCGCCGCGCGATGCGTAAGGCGATGCAGTCCGCGATGAAGAGCGGCGCCAAGGGAATCCGGGTCCAGTGCTCGGGCCGCCTCGGCGGCGCCGAGATGAGCCGGTCGGAGTTCTACCGCGAGGGCCGGGTGCCGCTGCACACGCTGCGCGCGGACATCGACTACGGCTTCTACGAGGCCCGGACGAACTTCGGCCGGATCGGCGTGAAGGTCTGGATCTACAAGGGCGACATCGTCCAGAGCCGCGCGGAGCGGGAGGCCCAGGAGGCCCTGCTGCGTCAGCAGCGCCGGGAGCGCCCGCGCCGCGGGCCGCGCTCGGGCTCGTCCGGCACCACGCAGGGCGGGACGGACGCCGGTCGGGCCGCGGCCCGCGCCGGCGACCGCCGCGGTCGTGGTGGCAGCGGTGGCGGTGGCGGCTCGGCGGAGAAGGCTTCCGCCGCCGAGAAGGCCCCGGCGGAGAAGCCGGCGACCGAGTCGGCCGCGGTCGAGGGCACGCCGGTGGAGACCCCGGCGGTCACGCCCGAGACCACCGCGGCCCCGGCCGCAGTGACGACCGCCGAGGCCCAGGGCGCGCCGGAGAAGGCGGAGGGTTAGGAAAACATGCTTATTCCCCGGAAGGTCGCGCACCGCAAGCAGCACCACCCGAAGCGGACGGGCGCGGCCAAGGGCGGCACCAGGATCGCCTTCGGTGAGTACGCGATCCAGTCGCTGGAGTCGGCCTACGTGACGAACCGGCAGATCGAGTCGGCGCGTATCGCGATGACCCGGCACATCCGGCGTGGTGGAAAGGTCTGGATCAACATCTATCCGGACCGCCCGCTGACGAAGAAGCCCGCCGAGACCCGGATGGGTTCCGGCAAGGGCTCGCCGGAGTGGTGGGTCGCGAACGTGAAGCCCGGACGCATCATGTTCGAGCTTTCCGGCGTGGCCGAGCCGGTCGCCCGTGAGGCGATGCGGCGCGCCATCCACAAGCTGCCGATGAAGTGCCGTTTCGTGACCCGTGAGGGTGGTGCCTGATGGCCGTCACGACAACGGACGACCTGCGCAGCCTGCCCGCCACCGAGTTGGTCGACAAGCTGCGCGAGGCCAAGGAGGAGCTGTTCAACCTCCGCTTCCAGGCCGCGACCGGGCAGCTTCGCAACAACCGCCGGCTGCGTGACGTCCGCCGGGACATCGCCCGGATCTACACGGTCATGCGTGAGCGCGAGCTCGGGATGAGCGGCGATCCGGCCGTCGCGGTGGACGCCGCCGAGTCGGATCGGGCGTGAGCGCAGTGAGCGGAGAAGACGTGAGCGAAGTCAGCACGGACAGCACCCCCACCCCCAGCACCGAGGAGGCGCCTTCCGAGCGCGGCTTCCGCAAGGTGCGTGAGGGTCTGGTGATCAGCGGCAAGATGCAGAAGACGGTGGTCGTCGCTGTCGAGGACCGGGTCCAGCACCCGCTCTACGGCAAGACGATCCGCCGTACCAAGAGGGTCAAGGCGCACGACGAGAACGGCACCGTCGGTGTCGGCGACCGCGTCCTGCTGATGGAGACGCGGCCGCTGTCGGCCACCAAGCGCTGGCGGGTCGTCCAGATCCTCGAGAAGGCGAAGTAGGTCCCTCTGGGGATCGCGGTGGATCGGCCGGTGGCAGGGCTCGCGTGAGGCGGGCCCGCCGCCGGCCGGACACGCAGACCTCGCGGTCGTCACCGGTGGCAGTGAGTAGAGCCGGTCGGCGGCGGTCGGGCGGCAACGGGTGATCAGGAGCGGAAAGTGATTCAGCAGGAGTCGCGACTTCGGGTCGCCGACAACACCGGAGCCAGGGAAATTCTGTGCATCCGGGTGCTCGGCGGCTCTGGGCGTCGTTACGCGGGGATCGGCGACATCATCGTCGGCACGGTGAAGGACGCCCTGCCCGGCGCCGGCGTGAAGCGCGGCGACGTGGTCAAGGCGGTCGTGGTGCGCACCAAGAAGGAACGGCGGCGCCCGGACGGCTCCTACATCCGTTTCGACGAGAACGCCGCGGTGCTCATCCGGGACGGGGGAGACCCCCGTGGTACCCGCATCTTCGGGCCGGTCGGCCGCGAGCTGCGGGACAAGCGTTTCATGAAGATTATTTCGCTGGCGCCGGAGGTGCTGTAGACCGTGGCCGGTATGAAGATCAAGAAGGGCGACACGGTCCAGATCGTCACGGGCAAGGACCGCGGCCTGAAGGGCAAGGTCATCCGGGCCATCCCCGACCAGAACAAGGTCGTGGTCGAGGGCGCCAACCGGGTCACCCGGCACACCCGCGTCCAGCAGAGCTCGCGTGGCTCGCAGTCCGGCGGGATCGTCACCCAGGAGGCGCCGATCCACGTCAGCAACGTGATGATCGTCGACCCGTCCGACGGCCGTCCGACCCGCGTCGGTTACCGCTTCAACGACGACGGCACCAAGGTCCGGATCTCGCGCCGCACCGGTGCCGAGCTCTAGGCCCCCGGCGCAAGGCTAGGAAACGAGACATGAGTGTGACCACGGAAGCCCGGCCGGTCCCGCGGCTGAAGCAGCGGTACCGCGAGGAGATCGCCCCGGCGCTGCGGGAGGAGTTCTCCTACGGCAACGTCATGCAGATCCCCGGCGTGGTGAAGGTCGTCGTCAACATGGGCGTCGGCGACGCGGCCCGGGACGCGAAGCTGATCGACGGCGCGACCAGGGACCTTGCGGCCATCACCGGCCAGAAGCCGGCGGTGCGCCGGGCGAAGAAGTCCATCGCCCAGTTCAAGCTGCGCGAGGGCCAGCCCATCGGGGCGAAGGTGACCCTGCGCGGTGACCGGATGTGGGAGTTCCTGGACCGTCTGGTCACGATCGCGCTTCCCCGCATCCGCGACTTCCGCGGGCTCTCGCCGAAGCAGTTCGACGGCGCCGGGAACTACACGTTCGGCGTCATCGAGCAGTCGATCTTCCACGAGATCGACATCGACCGGATCGACCGGGTCCGGGGCATGGACATCACGGTCGTGACCACCGCGACCAACGACGACGAGGGCCGGGCGCTGCTGAGGGCGCTGGGCTTCCCGTTCCGGGAGAGCTGAGAAATGGCGAAGAAGGCGCTGGTCGAAAAGGCCGCCCGCAAGCCCAAGTACGCCGTCCGCGGCTACACCCGCTGCCAGCGGTGTGGCCGTCCGCGCTCTGTCTACCGGGTGTTCGGCCTGTGCCGGGTGTGCCTGCGGCAGATGGCCCACCGCGGCGAGCTGCCCGGCGTGACCAAGAGCTCCTGGTAGTTCAACACACGATCGCGGTAGGCCCGCGCACCTCGTGCGCGAGCGGCGGGAACCCCCGTGAGAAAGGCGTCAAGCCATGACGATGACCGATCCGATCGCGGACATGCTCACCCGTGTCCGCAACGCCAACCGGGCTTATCACGACCGGGTGGTGATGCCGCACAGCAAGATCAAGACGCACATCGCCGAGATCCTCCAGCAGGAGGGCTACATCCTCGGCTGGCACGTCGAGGACCCCGCCGAAGGCGCGGTCGGCCGCACGCTGATCGTCGACCTGAAGTACGGCCCCAACCGGGAGCGGTCGATCGCGGGTGTGAAGCGGATCAGCAAGCCGGGTCTGCGTGTGTACGCGAAGTCGACGAACCTGCCGAAGGTCCTCGGTGGCCTGGGCGTCGCGATCATCTCCACCTCGTCGGGTCTTCTGACCGACAGGCAGGCCGGCAAGCGGCGCGTGGGCGGGGAAGTCCTCGCCTACGTCTGGTAAGGAAGGCGAACGATGTCACGGATCGGGCGCCAGCCCATCAGTGTTCCCACCGGCGTGGAGATCTCTCTCGACGGCCCCAAGGTCACGATCAAGGGCCCCAAGGGCTCGCTGAGCCACACGGTCGCGGAGCCGATCGAGGTCGTCCGCGAGGACGGTCAGCTCATCGTCAACCGGCCGAACGACGAGCGGCGTAGCCGCGCGCTGCACGGCCTCACCCGCACCCTGGTGTCCAACATGGTCGTCGGGGTCACCGCCGGGTACTCGAAGACTCTGGAGATCGTCGGAGTCGGATACCGGGTCCAGGCCCGCGGCTCGGACCTCGAGTTCGCCCTCGGCTACAGCCACCCGGTACCGGTGAAGGCCCCTGAGGGGATCCGGTTCGAGGTGCAGACCCCCACCCGCTTCGTCGTGCACGGCATCGACAAGCAGCAGGTGGGCGAGGTCGCCGCCAAGATCCGCGGACTGCGCAAGCCCGACCCCTACAAGGGCAAGGGTGTGCGGTACCAGGGCGAGGTCGTTCGCCGCAAGGTCGGGAAGACCGGGAAGTAGGTAGACAGACATGGCAGTGAGCCTCAGCGCCAGTGCGCGCCGGCGGACGGCCAAGCTCCGCCGCCACGTCCGCGTGCGCAAGAAGGTGTCGGGCACCCCGATCCGGCCGCGTCTCGTCGTCACCCGGTCCTCGCGGCACATCTACGCCCAGGTCATCGACGACGTCGCCGGGCACACGCTGGCCTCTGCGTCCACGTTGGAGGACGGGCTGCGCGCCTCCGACGGGGACAAGAGCGCCAAGGCCCGCGAGGTCGGTCGGCTCGTCGCCGAGCGCGCCCGCGCCGCCGGGATCGACGCCGTGGTGTTCGACCGGGGCGGTCGTACGTACCACGGGCGGATCGCCGCGCTGGCGGACGCGGCCCGCGAGGGCGGGCTGAACTTCTGATGATCACATCCACTAGGGAGATGTTCTAGATGCCAGGCCAGCAGCGCCGCGGAGGCGGCTCCGGCGGTTCCGACCGCCGCGAGCGCCGCGACCGTTCGGGCGGTGGCCCGGCGCAGGAGAAGACCGCTTATGTCGAGCGGGTCGTCGCCATCAACCGCGTGGCGAAGGTCGTGAAGGGCGGGCGTCGGTTCAGCTTCACGGCGCTCGTCGTGGTGGGCGACGCGGACGGCACCGTCGGCGTCGGCTACGGAAAGGCCAAGGAGGTCCCCGCGGCGATCGCCAAGGGGGTCGAGGAGGCCAAGAAGCACTTCTTCAAGGTCCCGCGCATCGGCTCCACCATCCCGCACCCGGTGCAGGGTGAGGAGGCCGCCGGGGTCGTGCTGCTCAAGCCCGCCTCGCCCGGTACCGGTGTCATCGCCGGTGGTCCGGTGCGCGCCGTGCTGGAGTGCGCCGGGGTGCACGACGTACTGTCGAAGTCGCTCGGGTCGTCCAACCCGATCAACATCGTGCATGCGACCGTCGCCGCGCTGCGCGGGTTGATGCGTCCCGAGGAGATCGCCGCCCGCCGTGGGCTGCCGCTGGAGGATGTCGCTCCGCCGGCGATGCTGCGTGCGCGGGCGGCCGGGGTCGGTGCGTAATGGCCAAGCTGCGCATCACCCAGATCCGCTCCGGGATCGGCGGCACCCGCAACCAGCGCGAGACGCTGCGCACGCTGGGGCTGCGCAAGATCAACGCGAGCACCGTCCGTGACGACCGTCCCGAGGTTCTCGGGATGATCGCGACCGTGACCCATCTCGTCCGGGTCGAGGAGGTGGACTCCTGATGGCCGAGAAGACGCTGGAGAAGTCGGACTCCGCCACCGCGCAGGAGCGCGGCCGCGGGCTGAAGGTCCACCACCTTCGCCCGGCGCCGGGTGCCCACAAGAAGAAGCAGCGGGTGGGCCGCGGTGAGGGTTCCAAGGGCAAGACGGCCGGCCGTGGTACCAAGGGCTCGAAGGCACGCAAGCAGGTGCCGGCGCGCTTCGAGGGCGGCCAGATGCCCCTGCACATGCGGGTTCCCAAGCTCAAGGGCTTCCGTAACCGGTTCCGCACCGAGTACCAGGTGGTGAACGTCGCCACCCTGGAGGAGCTGTTCCCCGACGGCGGCACGATCGGCGTCGACGAGCTGGTCGCAGCCGGCGCGGTTCGGGGCAAGTCGCTGGTGAAGGTGCTCGGTGACGGTGAGATCGGCGTGGCCGTCCAGGTGACGGCGCATGCCTTCTCCGGTTCGGCGAAGCAGAAGATCGAAGCCGCCGGGGGCAGTGTCACCCAGGCGTGAGAATGCCTCGGGACGGGTGGGGTGACCTACCCGTCCCGAGGCGTTCGTGCGTTCTCCGGCCAGCGCACCGCAGTCGGTCGCCGGTGTCACCGCGAGCCTGGTGGCCGTCGGATGACCCGAGTACGGGGCCCTGAATCGTGACGCCGCGTAGTGGCCGCTGTGGGGTGCGGAGGAGGCCGGCAGGCGGTGTAAGGGCTCGCCGGTAACGCTGCAACAGGTGCCTCCTCGCTCTGAGTCTCGAGTACACCGGTGCCTACCGCGAGTGATGTCCGGACGAGTGGGCCTCGGGTGCTGTTAGAGTCGCCTCACCGCGTACGGTCGGCTTCGGCGGCCAGCGGCGATCCGTACCGGACATCGAGTCCGTCCCGTCAGCCGTAAGGATCAGCAGGAGGAGTCGTGCTCACCGCCTTCACGCGGGCCTTCCGCACGCCCGACCTGCGGAAGAAACTGCTCTTCACCCTCGGCATCGTCGTCCTGTTCCGGTTCGGCAGCGTCATGCCGTCGCCCGGCGTCTCCACGGCGGCGGTGAACGCGTGTCTGGACTCGGCCAGCGCCGAAAGCAACAACGTGTACTCGCTGATCAACCTCTTCAGCGGTGGCGCTCTCCTTCAGCTCTCGGTGTTCGCGCTCGGCATCATGCCGTACATCACCTCCAGCATCATCATCCAGCTTCTGGTGGTGGTGATTCCGCGGCTCGAGCAGCTCAAGAAGGAAGGCAGCTCGGGTGAGCAGAAGCTCACCCAGTACACCCGTTACCTGACGGTCGCCCTGGGCGTCCTCCAGGCCACCGGCATCGTGGCGCTCGCCCGCAGCGGCCGGCTCTTCCCTGGCTGCAGCGCCCAGATCATCCCGGACACGAGCCTCTTCCGCATCGTCACCATCGTGATCACTATGACCGCTGGAACCGCGGTCATCATGTGGATGGGTGAGCTGATCACCGCCCGCGGCGTGGGCAACGGCATGTCCCTGCTGATCTTCACCTCGATCGCGGCGGCCCTGCCCTCCCAGGGCGGACGGATCCTCCAGGTCGCCGGTGGCGTCGTGTTCAGTCTCGTGATCCTGCTCGGTCTGGCCATCGTGGTGTTCGTGGTGTTCGTCGAGCAGTCGCAGCGCCGCATCCCGGTGCAGTACGCGAAGCGGCTGATCGGGCGCCGGATGTACGGCGGGACGTCGACCTACCTCCCGATCAAGGTGAACCAGGCCGGCATCATCCCGGTCATCTTCGCCTCCTCGCTGCTCCAGCTCCCGCAGCTCGTGGGCCAGATGTGGAGCAACCAGACCTTCCAGGACTTCGAGCAGCGCTACCTGTCCCGCGGGGACCACCCGCTCTACCTCGTGGCCTACGGTGCGCTGATCATCTTCTTCACGTACTTCTATGTCGCGATCACCTTCAACCCGACGGAGGTCGCCGACAACATGAGAAAGTACGGCGGGTTCATCCCCGGGATCCGACCCGGCCGGCCCACGGCCGAATACCTGGATCACGTGCTGTCCCGCATCACCCTCCCTGGCTCGCTGTTCCTGGGGGTCATCACGGTGTTGCCGTTGGCGCTTCTCAACCTGACGAAGGACCAGCCCTTCCCGTTTGCTGGTACCTCGGTTCTGATCATGGTGGGAGTGGGGCTGGAGACCGTGAAACAGATTGAAAGCCAGCTCATGCTGCGCAACTACGAAGGATTCCTCCGGTAGTGCGCCTCGTACTGGTCGGACCGCCAGGCGCCGGCAAGGGGACGCAGGCTGCCTTCATCGCGCAGGCGAGATCCATTCCGAAGATCTCGACCGGCGACATCTTCCGGGCGAACGTCCGCGAGGGAACCGAACTTGGTGTCCAGGCGAAGGCGTTCATGGACTCCGGCGACCTCGTCCCCGACGAGATCACCATTGGCATGGTGCGCAACCGTCTCGCCGAGGACGACGCGGTCAAGGGCTTCCTCCTGGACGGCTTCCCGCGCAACGTCCCGCAGGCCGAGGTGCTCGGCGGAATGCTGGACGCGATGGGTACGCGTCTCGATGTGGTCCTCGAGTTGGTCGTCGACGACGACGAGGTGGTGCGGCGGCTCTCCGGCCGGCGGACCTGCCGGAACTGCGGGCACATCTGGCACCTCGACTTCGACCCGTCCCGGGTCGAGGGAATCTGTGACCGGTGCTCGGGGGAGCTGTTCCAGCGCGATGACGACCGTCCTGAGACGGTGCGCCACCGCCTCGAGGTGTATGCGGAGCAGACCTCCCCGCTTGTCGCCTACTACGCGGCCAAGGGCGTGCTCATCGGCATCGACGCGACCGGCCCGGTCGACAACGTGACCGATCGTGCCCTGGACGCGCTGCGCCACTACGGCGACTGACCGAGGCCGCCCCGCTCGCCGCGCCGTGACTCCGCCATACCTCGCGTCTCCTGCGTTTCCCGCACGGAACGCGGGCTCGGCGGCCCGAGGCCCGGCGTTCCGGAGCGCGGCGGTCCCGGGCATGGACACGGCTGCGGTGGTCCGAGGCCGGGCGGCGGGGGGCTGCCCGTGGCCTGGCGCCGTGCGGCCCCTGAGGGCCTCGCCGGCAGGTCGGCGGGCCCCGGCCTACGGGGGCCCCGGGCAGTTGAGGTCCTGCGGCTCGCAGGCGCCATGCGCGCACGTTTTTCGCCGGGGACATCCGCTCTTGACGAACGAGCCCTCATCTCGGTCACCGCGGACGGTTATCGTCGGTAGGGGAACGGACGCGGGAGCGCGCCCACGGGGGATATGGGCGCGGCAGGCCCGTGCCGGGGCGGCAGCGCCGGCGGGGTTCGGACCCCGGCCGGGCTCAGACGAGGCGACGGGCACCTGTACGTCGCGAACACTACTGAGGGACGGGACCGGGTAGAGCGTGGCACGACGAGAGCACGTCCAGATCAAGACGGCATACGAGATCGCCAAGATGCGGGTGGCCGGGCTGCTCGTCGCGAAGACCCTGGCGGCCTTGCGCGCGGCGGTGGCTCCGGGCATCACCACGGAGGATCTCGACGCCCTCGCGGAGAAGACGATCCGTGCCGACGGGGGCATCCCGTCCTTCAAGGGCTACGCGCACCCTCCGTACCCGGCCTCGATCTGTAGCTCGGTGAACAACGAGGTGGTCCACGCGATCCCCAGCCGGCGCCGGGTGCTGCGCGAGGGGGACATCATCTCCATCGACTGCGGCGCGATCGTCGACGGCTGGCACGGCGACGCCGCGATCACCGTCCCGGTCGGCGAGGTGCCCTCCGAGGTCCTGGACATGCTCCGGGTCTGCGACGAGGCCCTGTGGCGCGGTCTTGCCGCCGCGCAGCTCGGCGGCCGGCTGACGGACATCAGCAACGCGGTCGAACGGCACATCCTCCCTCACGGCTACGGCATCGTCGACCACTACGGCGGTCACGGCATCGGGTCGGAGATGCACCAGCCGCCGCATGTGCTGAACTACGGCCGGGCCGGCCGGGGGATGAAGCTGGTCGAGGGCGTCGCGCTCGCGATCGAGCCGATGATCACTTTTGGCTCGCCGGACACCGTCATCCTCGAGGACGAGTGGACGGTCGCGACCAAGGACGGCTCGCTCGCCGCCCACACCGAGCACTCCGTCGCTGTCACCCCGCGTGGTCCGTGGGTGCTCACCGAGCCCGACGGCGGCGTGGCGAGGTTCGCGGAGCTGGGTGTGGTCTGCGGGCAGCCCGCCGACGCACCCACAGGCTGAGCGATCAGCCCCGCCCGTCGGTCCGATCGGGGTCGTGTGGGGCCCGTGTTGGCCCTTGACGGATGCGGCACGTACACTCATGAGTCGACGGTCTACAGCGTTGTCGGTGTCCATCGTTTCGTACGGTGACCCCGCGCGGTGACCCCGCGTGAGCGCACTCTCGGGTGCTCGATCGCTCGCCCCATGCGCGTCCGGGCCGTCATCCCAGCGTCGACGTCAGGACAGCGGAGGACATGCCGAAGAAGGACGGGGCCATCGAGATCGAAGGCCGAGTGGTGGAGCCGCTCCCGAACGCCATGTTCCGGGTGGAGCTCCAGAACGGTCATCGTGTTCTCGCCCACATCAGTGGCAAGATGCGTCAGCACTACATCCGGATCCTTCCCGAGGACCGGGTGGTGGTGGAGCTCTCGCCATACGACCTGTCCCGCGGTCGCATCGTCTACCGCTACAAGTAGTCGTCATCTCACCAGCGAGCGCGGCCCACGGCTGCGTGTGGAGGTTCGTGCGGCCGTGAAGGTCAAGCCGAGCGTGAAGAAGATCTGCGACAAGTGCAAGGTGATCCGCCGTCACGGGCGTGTCATGGTCATCTGCGACAACCTGCGCCACAAGCAGCGCCAGGGCTGATGACGGTCGGCGGGCCACTGGCCCGCCGACCATCACCGGCGGGCCCTGGGGCCCGCCGGTGACATCTGGCGGGCAGCAGGCCCGCCGCCAGAAGCGACACCAGGCCGCGTCACGCGGTTCCCACCCCCGGTCGGAGGCCGGGGCCTCGTCGGTTTCACGGACCGGTGCCACCCGTCAGGGCGGCGTCGGCGTCCGGGCCGAGGCGGGGGCGGTGTCGCCCGAGACCTCCGGGTTCAGGAAGGAACCACCGCGTCATGGCACGCCTTTCCGGCGTCGACCTTCCCCGCGAGAAGCGGGTTGAGATCGCGCTGACCTACATCTTCGGGATCGGTCGCAGCCGCTCCCGGGACACCCTCGCCGCAACCGGGGTCAACCCGGACACCCGGGTCCGTGACCTCACCGACGACGAGGTCCAGAAGCTTCGGGAGTGGATCGACGCGAACTACCGCGTCGAGGGCGATCTCAACCGTGAGATCAAGCAGGACATTCGCCGCAAGATGGAGATCGGCTGCTACCAGGGTCTCCGTCACCGCCGCAACCTTCCCGTCCACGGCCAGCGCACGCACACCAACGCGCGTACCCGCAAGGGCCCGCGCCGCGCCATCGCCGGGAAGAAGAAGGCCGGCAAGAAGTAGTCACCGGTCACTCCCGGGCCTCGGTGCCCGGGCTCCACGACCGCTGATCGACGACCTCGTAGACGGAGACCACGGGTTATGCCTCCCAAGACACGCGCCGCCGGCGTCAAGAAGGTCCGGCGGAAAGAAAAGAAGAACGTCGCCCACGGGCACGCTCACATCAAGAGCACGTTCAACAACACGATCGTCTCGATCACGGACCCCAGCGGGAACGTGATCTCGTGGGCGTCGGCCGGCCACGTCGGCTTCAAGGGCTCCCGCAAGTCGACCCCGTTCGCCGCGCAGATGGCCGCCGAGAACGCGGCCCGCAAGGCGCAGGAGCACGGGATGCGCAAGGTCGACGTCTTCGTGAAGGGTCCCGGTTCCGGCCGGGAGACGGCGATCCGCTCGCTGCAGGCCGCCGGCCTGGAGGTCGGGGCGATCCAGGACGTCACCCCCACCCCGCACAACGGCTGCCGCCCGCCGAAGCGTCGCCGGGTCTGAAGTCCGCGCCAGGGATACGAGAGAGAAGGACAAGCATGGCCCGTTACACCGGCGCGGACTGCAAGCGTTGCCGCCGCGAGAAGACGAAGCTGTTCCTCAAGGGCAGCAAGTGCGAGACCCCGAAGTGCCCGATCGAGATCCGGCCGTACCCGCCGGGCGAGCACGGCCGTGGCCGCACGAAGGACTCCGAGTACCTGCTGCAGAAGCGCGAGAAGCAGAAGTGCGCGCGCATCTACGGCATTCTGGAGAAGCAGTTCCGGGGCTACTACGACGAGGCGAACCGCCGCGCCGGCAAGACCGGTGACGAGCTGCTGAAGATCCTCGAGTCGCGCCTGGACAACGTGGTCTACCGGGGTGGCTTCGCGCCGTCCCGTGACGCCGCCCGCCAGGCCGTCCGGCACGGTCACGTGCAGGTCAACGGCCGCAAGGTCGACATCCCGAGCTACCGGGTCACCGAGAACGACATCGTGGAGATCGCGCCGAAGTCGCGCGAGCTCACCCCGTTCATCGTGGCCCGCGAGACCGCGGGGACCGGCCGCACCGTCCCGCCGTGGATCGAGGCCATCCCCAGCCAGATGCGCCTGCTCGTCCACTCGCTGCCCGCGCGCCAGGTGATCGACACCCAGGTGCAGGAGCAGCTGATCGTCGAGCTCTACTCGAAGTAGTCGCCGCCGTCCGGCGCCGGTCTCGTGCCGGCGCCGGGTCCGCGTCGGCCCCCGGTCTCGTGCCGGGGCCGGGCGGCGACCGGGCCACGGATCATTCCCGCTCGGCCCGGGGCCCGGGCATGGTGGCGGCGCACGGGGATCCAAGGGGATCACGGTGGGCCGCGGAGGCCCGGGCGTACTGTTGTGTGGTGCGGGGGCGGACCGATGCCCCCGTGCCGGCTCCTCTTCAGGGGCATCCACGGCGTCATATGGCGGTCGCCGTGTTCGGAAGGAAGTTCTCTCATGCTGATCGCTCAGCGTCCCTCGCTCGCCGAGGACCCGATCTCCGAGTTCCGGTCGCGCTTCGTGATCGAGCCGCTCGAGCCGGGCTTCGGCTACACCCTCGGCAACTCGCTGCGCCGCACCCTGCTGTCCTCCATCCCGGGCGCGGCCGTGACGAGCATCCGGGTGGACGGCGTCCTCCACGAGTTCTCCACCGTTCCCGGGGTCAAGGAGGACGTGACCGACCTGATCCTGAACCTCAAGGAACTGGTCGTCAGCTCCGACAACGACGAGCCGACCGTGATGTACCTGCGCAAGCAGGGCCCCGGTGAGGTCACCGCGGCCGACATCGCCCCCCCGGCCGGCGTCGAGGTGCACAACCCCGACCTGCACCTGGCCACCCTCAACGACAAGGGCAAGCTCGAGATCGAGCTGACCGTCGAGCGGGGCCGTGGCTACGTCAGCGCCGCCCAGAACAAGCAGCCGGGCCAGGAGATCGGTCGCATTCCGATCGACTCCATCTACTCCCCGGTGCTGAAGGTCACCTACAAGGTCGAGGCGACCCGTGTGGAGCAGCGCACGGACTTCGACCGGCTCATCGTCGACGTGGAGACGAAGCAGTCGATCTCCCCGCGGGACGCGATGGCCAGCGCCGGCAAGACCCTCGTCGGCCTGTTCGGGCTGGCCCAGGAGCTCAACGCCGAGGCGGAGGGCGTCGACATCGGCCCGTCCGCGGCGGACGCCGCCCTGGCCGCCGACCTGGCGCTGCCGATCGAGGAGATGGACCTGACCGTCCGCTCGTACAACTGCCTCAAGCGCGAGGGCATCCACACCATCGGTGAGCTGGTGTCCCGCAGCGAGGCGGACCTGCTCGACATCCGCAACTTCGGGCAGAAGTCGATCGACGAGGTCAAGACCAAGCTGGGTGCCATGGGCCTGCAGCTCAAGGACTCCCCGCCCGGGTTCGACCCGCGCCAGGCCGTCGACACGTACGGCACCGACACGTACAACCCGTCGTTCTCCGACCCGTCCGACGACGGTCGCGAGTTCGTCGAGACCGAACAGTACTGATCTGACCGTGTCCCCGGGCGCCCGGTTCCAGCCGGGCGCCGGGGCACACGTCCACCGGGGGCCTAGCCGTGCTTCCCGGCGGCGCCTGGAGAGCAGCGAAAGGAACGAGGAGCACCCATCATGCCCACGCCAACCAAGGGCGCCCGGCTCGGCGGCAGCCCCGCACATGAGCGGCTGCTGCTGGCCAACCTCGCCACCGCGCTGTTCGAGCACGGCGGCATCACGACCACCGAGGCCAAGGCGCGCCGGCTGCGCCCCTACGCCGAGCGCCTGGTCACCCACGCGAAGCGAGGTGACCTGCACGCGCGGCGCCGGGTCATGCGGGTCGTCCGGAACAACTCGGTCGTCCACACGCTCTTCACCGAGATCGGCCCGCGCTACGCCGACCGTCCCGGCGGCTACACGCGGATCGTGAAGCTCGGCCCGCGCCGGGGCGACGCGGCGCCGATGGCCCGCATCGAGCTGGTCGAGGCGCTGACCGTCGCACAGACGGCCGTCTCCGAGGCCGAGCGTGCCCGCGGCACCCGGTTCGCGGCCCGCAAGGCTCCGACCGGGGCGACGGCGGAGGCCGCCGACGACCTCAAGAACGAGTCGCCGACCGCCGCCGCGGTGGCGGCCGAGGCCCAGGCGGAGCAGCCCACCGCCGAGGCCGGCGCCGCGGACGACGCGGCGACGACCGAGGCCAAGGACACCAAGCCGGAGAGCTGACCATGTCGGTCGGCCGCCGCACGGTCCGACCGCTCGCGTCGATCTCTGGTCCGGGCAGGAGCCCGTCGCCCATCATGGGCGGCGGGCTCCTGCCCTGTGGCGTCCCGCCGGGCGTCGTGTCGCTCACGGCGGTCCGGGCCGGAGTGACCCGTGACGACCGTGTCGTGGTGTGGGAGAGCGCGATGGGGCCGCAGGCCACCGGTGAGGCGCCGGAACCGGGGGACGGCGACCCCGGGATCCCCACCGGCCCTGGAAGCCAGACCGGCCCCGGAGGTCAGGCCGGCTCCGGGAACCAGGTCGGCCATGGGAGCCAGGGTGGCTTCGGGAAGGCCGTGCGCCGGGTTGATCGGCCGGCGCAGCTTCGACACGAGGGACGCGCGCTCATGAGACCGGCCGAGGGACTGATCCGGCTGCGCCTGGACCTCGCCTACGACGGCACGGCCTTCGCCGGCTGGGCCCGCCAGCCCGGCCAGCGGACGGTCCAGGGTGACGTCGAGGACGCGCTGATGCGGGTCGCGCGGCTGCCGGCCGTCCGGCTCACCGTCGCCGGGCGCACCGACTCCGGCGTGCACGCCGCCGGCCAGGTGGCCCACGTCGACATCCCAGACGACACGCCGGTCGGTGGGCTCGCCCGCAGGCTGAACGGCGTGCTCGACCGCGCCGTCCGGGTGAAGGGCCTCGCGCCCGCCCCGGACGGGTTTGACGCCCGCTTCTCCGCGCTGTCCCGCAGATACGTCTACCGGATCACCGACGCCCCGTACGGGGCGGACCCGCTGCGCCGTTTCGACACCCTGGCGTCGCCGCGGCCGCTGGACGTCCCGGCGATGGCCGAGGCGGCGCTGCTGCTGCTCGGCGAGCATGACTTCGCCGCCTTCTGCCGGCGGCGCGAGGGCGCCACGACCGTCCGCACCCTGCTGCGCCTGGACGTCTCCCGCTCCCGCGACGTCATCCTCGCCGACGTCGAGGCGGACGCGTTCTGCCACTCCATGGTGCGTGCCCTGGTCGGCGCGCTGGTGGCGGTGGGGGAGGGCCGGCGCCGGCCGGAGTGGGTGGCCGCCGTCCTGGGCCGGGGCATGCGAGATCCCGCGGTGACCGTGCTCCCGGCCCACGGGCTGACCCTGGTGGAGGTCCGCTACCCGCCGGACGCCGCCCTCGCCGCGCGGGCCCAGGTGACCCGCGCGGTCCGCGTGCCGACGACGCCGTCCGGCTAGCGTCTGGCAACGGTCCGCCAGACGGTCGCTTCGGCCGTCCGGCCAGCAGCGCCTCCGGCCGGACAGCCGGAGGCGTGCGTGTCTTTCGCGTGGCTGACCCGGTCGTCGGGCTGAAAGGTCTGGTCAGCGGGTGCTGGAAGTCGGGCTCGGGGCGGTGCCGGTCCCGCCGACGATCATGCGCTGGGCGATCGGTTCGGTGGCGATCAGTCCGAGATCCGTGATCACGTTCCGGAGGGCCGGGTCGTTGGCCGAGCCCTGGCTTCCGTCCACGTAGGCGAGCTGGGTGAGGATCATGTAGTGCCCGCGAGCGATCGCGGCGCGCCAGGAGTTGTCCCCGCCCGGGCCGAGGACCCGCGGGTTCTGGATGGAGCCCGCCGGGATCGGCGGCGCAGCCACCCCGCCCCGGCCCTCCGCCGCGATCTTCGCCGCCGCCGTCGCGGTCGCCTGCTCGTCAACGACGAAGACCGAGATGCCGGCGAGCACCTGCGGCTGACCGGCGACCGGAGAGCTGACATACAGGGCACGGACGAGTTGGCGGCACACAGCGCCCTTGAGCGTGGTGACGAGCTCCCCGCTCAGCTCCGGACATCCTGAGACGAGGCTGCTGGCGATGCGGGTGTAGTTGTGTCCCTGGATGGTGACCCGCTCGTCGGCGAAGAACTCGTTCGGCCGCACCGGGGTGGAGTCGGACCGCGCGCTGTTGATGAAGTTCGGGTCGACCGTCGGGGGACTCGGCCTGGCACCGGCCGCGGTGGATCCACCGTCGCCGCCGCGCAGCACTGTGATCACCGCGCCCGCGGCGAGTACGACGAGGACGAGGCCGACGGCCACCGCGAGGACACCCCGTGAGCGGATGGCCCGCCGCCAGCCCGGCGCCGGTGAGTCGCCCTCCTCCGGCAGCTGGAAGCGTCTCGCCTGGAAGGCGGCGAACCGCCCGGGGACGGGTTCGTCCTCGGGATAGGGATCGTCGTGCGCGGGGCCGAGCCTGGGCCCACCCGGCAGGTTCGCCCGGCGGGCGTCGCCGCGGCCGTCGGTGCGTTCACCTGGCGCGCCGAGGCGCGCATCGCGCTGAGCCGGGTCGGCGGCGGGCGTTCCCGCGGCCCCGGGCTCCGCCGGCCTCGTGAGGACGGGAAGCGGACTCGTGGCGGTCCGGACCTGAAAGGAGTAGCCGTCCGTTCGGGGACCGGTCGACGGGCCACCCGCCGGCCCGGCCGCGCCGCCGATGCCGCCGGCCGTGTCAGCGTTCCCCCGGACCGCGCCGCTCGGGACGGTGCCGCCCGGGACGGTGCCGCCCGCCGCCGTATCGGCGGTGGGTGCGCCGGTGAACGGTTGCCCGAACGGCGGCGTTCTGTCGGTGGGCAGCTCGTCGGCGGGGTGTCCGCCGATGGGATGCCCGCCGGTCGGATAGCCGCCCGGCGCGCGGCCGGCGAGGGGATAGGCGCCGGTCGCGTAGGTGGGCATCGGGCCGAAGAGCGGGTCCTCGACCGGTGGCGTCCAGCTGCCCGTGTCCGGGGCGTCCCAGTCCCCGGCATCTGGTGCCGGCGTGGTCCAGCCCCCGGCGTCCGCCGACCCCATGCCCGCCGAGTCGGCGTCCACCGGGCTCTCGTCCGGATGGGACGGGGTCGGACCGCCCCACTGCGGCGTGGGCTCGCCAGGGGCGGCGTCCACCGGGCCGGGGAGACCGCCCGGGGCCCCGTACCAGGGGGGCGCGGCGGCGGCGAGTGGATCCAGGGCCCACTGGAGGTCGTCGTGGGGCGATGGGCCGCCGTGCGGCCCGGTCGCGCCGGTGGGCGGTCCGCCGCTGCCGGGTTCGGGTGGCATGCGCTCCTCCTCGCTCATCCCCCCGACGGCCTGCCGCCTGCTGCCTGTTCCCAGCTCCGCGCGGCGCTCGGCCGGCGGAGGGCGGCGCGGCTCCCGTGGGAAGCCGACGCGCCCGGCCGGTGGGCGAAAGAATATCGGAACTAGTCATATGGGCCTGTCGGGGCTGTTCGGTCGCCCGCCGCGGCCCCCCGAAGGGGCGGGTCAACGGTCCGAACCGCGCATATGACGCCTGTGGACGGCGGGATAACCCCGGGTGTTCGGGGTGATCTCAACGGGCGTCCGCCCCGCGGCCGGGAGCCGTCGGTCCTGCTCCGCCGATCGCCTGGTAACCTCAAAGACTGCTGCGGTCATACAGCCCCGGGACTCAACGACTTCCGTGGGCTCAAGCCCCGCGTGCTGGGGGACCGCGCCCAAACTTCTGGTAACGCGACTCTTGGCAATGCATCTGGCACACCTCGCCTTGCAACGCACCTCGCCTTGCAGGGCACCTCGCTAGCGACACCGACGAGGCTCCCCGCGAGTTCGTCCGAACGAGAAGGCAGACCTGTGCGCACGTACCAGCCCAAGCCCGCGGACGTACAGCGCGCGTGGCACATCATCGATGCCACCGACGTCGTGCTCGGTCGGCTGGCCAGCCAGGCGGCCCAGCTCCTGCGCGGCAAGAACAAGCCGTACTTCGCCCCGCACATCGACACGGGCGACTTCGTGGTGATCATCAACGCCGGCAAGGTCGCCATGACCGGTAACAAGCGCGAGCAGGCCAAGTACCACCGGCACTCGGGCTTCCCGGGCGGTCTGCGCAGCACGTCCTACGGCGAGCTGCTCGACACGCGTCCCCACGTGATCCTCGAGCGGGCGATCCGTGGGATGCTGCCTCACAACCGGCTCGGCCGCGCGCAGGGCAGCAAGCTGAAGGTGTACGCGGGTCCGACTCACCCGCACCAGGCGCAGCAGCCCGTCCCGTACGAGATCAAGCAGGTCGCGCAGTAGTCGCGGCTCGATGGGCATCCCGAATAACGCGGGCGGCGTTCAGCGTCCGTCCGACTAACGGCCCGACATGACCGATCGGGCCGTTTCGGGTGGCCTCGAGCGATCTGGTTACAAACAAGGAAGGAACGCGACGTGGCTGTCGTGACCGACGCCCAGGGCAACCCCCGTGCTACCGGGCGGCGCAAGGAGGCGGTCGTCCGGGTGCGCCTGATCCCGGGCACCGGCAACTGGAACCTCAACGGGCGCAAGCTCGAGGAGTACTTCCCCAACAAGGTGCATCAGCAGCTCGTGAACGAGCCGCTGAAGACCCTGGAGCGGGCCGAGTCCTACGACGTGGTGGCCCGTCTGCACGGCGGCGGCGTCTCGGGTCAGGCTGGCGCGCTGCGCCTGGCCATCGCCCGGGCGTTGATCGTCGTCGACGAGGAGGCGCGCCCCACCCTGAAGAAGGCGGGCTTCCTCACCCGGGACGCACGGGTGAAGGAGCGGAAGAAGTACGGCCTGAAGAAGGCCCGTAAGGCGCCTCAGTACAGCAAGCGCTGACCCGCTGCCCACTGCGTGCGGTGGTCGAGCCCGGCAGGCACGTCCTGCCGGGCTCACAGGCGCGCGGTGGTTTCGTTCCATCCAGTGGTCTCGTTCCGATGTCCGCGCGGCGTGCCGGTGGCGCGTGGCGGTGCTGCTCCGATCCCTTGGGAGGCCTCAGTGGCGAGGCTTTTCGGCACCGACGGCGTCCGCGGTGTCGCGAACGCCGACCTGACGGCGGAGCTGGCGCTCGCGCTGGCGTCCGCCGCGGTGGAGGAGGTCGCGGACCGCGGCACGCCACCGCCCGGTCCGGTGGACGGCGTGCCCGTCGCGCGGTCCGCCCACGGCATCGACCACCGGCCGCTCGTCGTCGTGGGGCGGGACACCCGCCCGTCCGGTGAGTTCCTCGAAGCCGCGGTCGTCGCCGGTCTGGCCCGCGCGGGCGCGGACGTCACCCGGATCGGGGTCGTGCCGACCCCCGCCGTGTCCTACGTGGTCGCGGCGACCGGCGCCGACCTGGGCGTCATGCTCTCCGCGAGCCACAACCCGATGCCCGACAACGGGATCAAGCTCTTCGCCGCGGGCGGGCTGAAGCTGCCGGACGACGTCGAGGACGCCATCGAGCGCCGCATCGCCGGCCCGGCGGCACGCCGCCCGGTGGCGGCCGCGGTCGGGCGGGTCCGCGACGACAGCACGCTCGTCGACGGGTACGTCGACCACCTGCTCGCGACCCTGCCCGGCGGCCCCGGGGGCCTGCGTGGCCTGCGGGTCGTCGTGGACTGCGCCCAGGGCGCCGCCTCCGATCTCGCCCCGCGGGTCCTGCGCGCCGCCGGCGCCGACGTGATCGCGCTGCACGCCGACGGCGACGGGCTGCGCATCAACGACCGTTCCGGGGCGACCCACCTCGACAGCCTGCGCGACGCCGTCGTGGCGCACGGCGCCGACGCCGGCATCGCCCACGACGGCGACGCCGACCGGTGCCTGGCCGTGGACTCCGCCGGGGAGATCGTCGACGGCGACCAGATCCTCGCTCTGTGCGCGCTGGCGCTCGCCGAGCGCGGCGAGCTCGAGCGCGGCACCGTGGTCGTCACCGTGATGTCGAATCTCGGGTTCCACCACGCCATGCGCGACGCCGGCATCGACGTCGTCACCACCCCGGTCGGGGACCGCTACGTCCTGGAGGCCATGCGCTCCGGCGCCTACTCGCTCGGCGGAGAGCAGAGCGGGCACGTGGTCTTCCTCCGCCATGCCGGCACTGGCGACGGGCTGCTCACCGCCCTGCAGATCCTCGGCCGGATGGCGGAGACCAGCCAGCCGCTGCACGAGCTGGCGAAGGCGATGACCCGGCTGCCACAGGTCCTGGTGAACGTCCGCGGTGTCGACCGGGCGCGGGCGGAGACCTCCGACGAGCTGCGCGCCGCGGTGGCCGACGCCGAGGCGGAGCTGGCCGGGGCCGGCCGGGTGCTGCTGCGGCCGTCCGGCACCGAGCCGCTGGTGCGCGTGATGGTCGAGGCACCGACGGACGAGCTCGCCCGGGACGTCGCCGGCCGGCTCGCCGACGTCGTGCAGCGCACCCTGCGCTGACCAACGCGCCCTGCGCTGAACCCGCGTTCGCACCCGTCACCCGCGGGCCCGTTCCGCGGGCCCGATTTCCGCGGGCGGGGAACGTCGGGCACGTGCCGGTGGATTCGGCCGACGCCGACGGGACATCTCCGGCAACCGAGTGGTCCGTGCCTGGCGCTCGGACCGGACTGCGTACGCTGAGCAACATGTGCGGGATCATTGGTTACGTCGGTGATCAATCAGCCTTGGACGTCGCGCTGAGCGGGCTGCGTCGGCTGGAGTACCGCGGCTACGACTCCGCGGGTGTCGCCGTCGTCGGCGCGGGTGCGCTGAGAACCGCGCGCCGCGCCGGGCGGCTGGCGAACCTGGAGAAGATCCTCGGCGAGGACAACGACCCCATGCCCGGCACAACCGGGATGGGGCACACCCGCTGGGCGACGCACGGCGGCCCGACCGACGTCAACGCCCACCCGCACACCGACTGCACCGGCACCGTCGCGGTGATCCACAACGGCATCATCGAGAACTTCGCGGAGCTGCGCGCCGAGCTGGAGGCCGCCGGTCACGAGCTGGCCAGCGAGACCGACACCGAGGTCGTCGCCCACCTGCTCGAGATCGAGATGGCCCGCGATCCCGGCTCCCGCCCGGCGGGGGGTGCGGCGGGGTCGGCGCTCCCGCACCCGCTCAGCGAGGCGTTGCGCATCGTGTGCCGCCGGCTGGAGGGTGCGTTCACGCTCGTCGTCCTGCACCGGGACCATCCCGAGGTCGTCGTGGGCGCGCGGCGCAACAGCCCGCTCGTCGTCGGCCTCGGCGTGGGCGAGACCTTCCTGGCCAGCGACGTCTCCGCGTTCATCGCGCACACCCGTGAGGCGCTCGAGATCGGCCAGGACCAGCTCGTCGAGGCCCGGCGCGACGGTGTGACCGTCTACGACTTCGCCGGCGCCGTCGTCGAGGGGCGCCGCTACCACGTCGACTGGGACGCGAGCGCCGCCGAGAAGGGCGGCTACCCCTACTTCATGCTGAAGGAGATCAGCGAGCAGCCCACGGCGCTCGCCGACACGCTGCGCGGGCGGCTCTCCGCGGAGGGCACCATCGTCCTGGACGAGGAGCGCCTCTCCGACCAGGACTTCCGCGACATCGACAAGGTCTTCATCGTGGCCTGCGGGACGGCCTACCATGCCGGCCTGATCGCCAAGTACGCGATCGAGCACTGGACGCGGCTGCCCTGCGAGGTCGAGATGGCCTCGGAGTTCCGCTACCGCGACCCGGTGCTGGACCGCTCGACGTTGGTCGTCGCGATCAGCCAGAGCGGCGAGACGCTCGACACCCTGATGGCGGTCAAGCACGCCCGTGAGCAGAAGGCCCGCGTGCTGGCGATCTGCAACACGAACGGCTCGACGATCCCGCGCGAGTCGGACGCCGTTCTGTACACCCGGTGTGGTCCCGAGGTGGGCGTGGCGGCGACGAAGACGTTCCTCGGGCAGGTGGCGGCCTGCCTGCTCGTCGGCCTGTTCCTGGCGCAGACCCGGGGCGTCCTCTACGGCGACGAGGTCGCCGCCTACGTGGACCGGCTACAGCGCGTCCCGGAGCTCGTCCGGCGCACGCTCGCCACCGTCGAGCCGGTGCGGGAGCTCGCCCGCGGCCTGGTCGACGCCAAGGCGGTGCTGTTCCTCGGCCGCCACGTCGGCTACCCGGTGGCACTGGAGGGCGCGCTGAAGCTGAAGGAACTGGCCTACATGCACGCCGAGGGCTTCCCGGCCGGGGAGCTGAAGCACGGCCCGATCGCGCTGATCGAGCCCGGCCTGCCGGTGGTCGTGGTCGTGCCGTCGCCGCGCGGGCGGGCGAGTCTGCACGGGAAGATCGTCTCCAACATCCAGGAGGTCCGTGCCCGCGGCGCCCGCACGATCGTGATCGCGGAGGAGGGCGACACCGCCGTCGAGCCCTACGCGGACCACCTGATCCGGGTTCCCGCCACGTCATCGCTGTTCGCACCGCTGGTCACGACCCTGCCGCTGCAGGTCTTCGCCTGCGAGCTCGCGCTCGCGCGCGGGCTGGACGTCGACCAGCCGCGCAACCTGGCCAAGTCCGTCACGGTCGAGTAGCACCAGCGCGGCCCGGGCCGAGGGCCGTCAGGTGTGTCGCCTCGGCACCGCGGCGGAGGGGCGCGCCGGCGTGGTGGCCGGCACGCCCCCGTCTGGCGTCAGCCCAGGTCCTTCGGCTGTCCGCCGGGTGCGCTCGCGCCGCCAGCGGCCGGGCCAGGATCGGTGGCACCGGCCGTGCCGGCGGGCCCGGATGCGCCGCCGTCCTCGGCCGGGCCGGCCGCCGGTGAATCCGTCAGGTCGCCGGCGAGGATGCGGTACAGGCCGCGCCGGGTCTCGGTGAGGAGGTCCCGGGCCGCGGCGATCTGGTCGGCGTCGCCGGCCTGCGCGACCTGGACGACCGCCGCGCCGACCCCGAAGGCCAGCGTCCGCAGCGCGGTTGTCTCGTCGTCCGCGCTCGCCGCCGCGGTCTCCCACGGCTTGGCCGTTCCGGCGCGGGCCTCCACGTGGGCGCGGCCCGCGTCGGTGAGGTGGAAGACGCGGCGCCCGTCGCGCTCCTCGGCGCGGACCAGCCCCTCGTCGGCGAGCAGCGACAGCACGGGGTAGACGGAGCCGGGACTCGGCCGCCAGACCCCGCCGCTGCGGGAGGCCAGCTCGCCGATCATCTGGTAGCCGTGCATCGGCTCCTCGGCGAGCAACGCGAGCAGTGCCTCGCGGACGTCGCCGCGGGCGACCCGTGCCCCGCGCCCGAAACCGGGCCCCGGCGGGAAGCCGCGGCCCGGTTTCGGGCGCGGGGCACGGG
>NZ_UBIZ01000185.1:0-5998 GCF_900465275.1 Parafrankia sp. Ea1.12
CCCCGCCCCCGGCGTCTGGCGCCCCGGCCGGGGACCCGGCGGCCGATCATCCCGTCGTGGCTGCGGTCCTGGGCCGCGCTGCTCACCGCGATCCGCTGGGCGGTAGGCCACTACTCCTACACCGCCGCCTACCACTCGGTACGCCTCCCGCTCTACGCAGGCCGGCTCGCCGCACGCGCGCCGAGGGGTGCGGGCCGCCTCGTCGGCGGGGCGGTCGGCTGGCTCGCGGACACCGACGCCCGGCCGGTCATCGCCGCCGCGGTCCGCCAGGAAGACACCAGCACCTATCTACGGCTCGCCCGTCTCCACGACACCCGCACCCGCACACGGGCGCTCCTGGCGCTCTTCGGGGGCCTTCCGCTACTCGTGCTGACGGTGTGGTGGTGGATCGCCGCGCCGAGCGGCGTGCACCTGGCGATGGTGGCGGTCGCGGTCGGCGTGCTGGGGGTCCTCGGGGCGCCGGCGGACCGGCCCCTGATGAGCCCGGCCGTGGTGCCGACGCAGGTGGGTCGGCTGACCGCCGACGTCGTCGTGCGGGCGCTGGGCGCTTTGGGGATCGCTGAGATCAACAAGGCGCGCAGGGAAGGCGGCGGGATCACGTTCCCGTCCCCGATCATGCGGGACGGGCCCGGCTGGCGCGCAGAGGTCGACCTGCCCTACGGGGTGACCGTCTCGGACATCTTGGAGCGTCGAGAGCGGCTCGCGTCGGGGCTGCGTCGGCCGCTGGGCTGTGTGTGGCCCGAGGCCGGGCACGACGTGCACGCCGGCCGGCTCCTGCTCTGGGTCGGCGACCAGGACATGTCCAAAGCCCCGGCCGCGCCCTGGCCGCTGACGAAACGCGGCCTGACCGACGTGTTCGCCCCGGTGCCATTCGGGTCCGACCCGCGCGGCCGCCCGATCAGCATCACCCTGCCGGAAAACAACATGCTGGTCGGCTCGCTTCCCGGGGCGGGGAAAACGTCGGCGGTGCGGGTCCTCATGCTCGGCTGCGGACTCGATCCAACCTGTGAGTTGTGGGTTTTCAACTTGAAAGGCACCGCCGACCTGGACGCGGCCGAGAAGTTCGCTGCCAGGTACGCGTCCGGACTCGACGATGCCACGATGGAAACCGCGCTCGCCGCGCTGCGGGATCTGCGCGCGGAAATCGCCCGCCGGGCGGCGGCGATCAAACGGCTCCCGAAGGATCTGTGTCCGGACGGGAAGGTAACCCGGCAGATTGCCGGGCTGCGGTCGCAAGGACTGCACCCGCTCGTGGCGATCCTCGACGAGTGCCAGAACCTTTTCTCCCATCCAACCTACGGCAAAGAGGCCGGGGAACTCGCTACCGATGTCATCAAACTCGGCCGGGCGCTCGGGGTTATTCTGATTCTGGCGACGCAGCGGCCGGACGCGGCCTCGCTGCCGACTGGGGTGTCGTCGAACGTGTCGATCCGGTTCTGCCTGCGGGTCATGGGCCAGGTCGAGAACGACATGATCCTCGGAACGTCGATGTATAAGAACGGAATCCAGGCCACCACACTCCGACCGTCCGACAAGGGAATCGGCTATCTGGTCGGCGCGACCGATGATCCGATGATTGTTCGCTGCGCGTACATTGATACCCCGACCGCCGAGCAGATCGCCGACCGGGCGCGGGCGGCGCGTATAGCCGCGGGCCGGCTGTCTGGGCAGGCCGCCGGAGAAGCTATCCCGGCGGAATCGGCGGCGATGTCGCTGCTCGATGACATTCTGACCGTGGTGCCCCCGGGTGAGCCGCGGGTGTGGTCGGAAGTCATCGCCGTGCGGCTCGCCGAGCTACGGCCGGAACTGTACGACGGATGGGGCCCTGAGCAGCTTGCGCTGGTCCTCAAACCGTACGGGATCGAGACCGTTCAAATCGGCCGCCGCATGAACGGGAAGGTAGTCAATCGGCGCGGAATCGATCGCGGTCACGTCGCCGACCTGGTGGCCGAACGTGACCGCAGGCGGGGTTCCTGAGGCCGCGAAGCGTGCTAACGGTTAGCGGCACCCCTGCTAGCTGTTAGCACCCCCGTTAGCCGCCTGTCGGGCCGTTGAGCAGTGCAGATGCCTGTTAGCAGGGCTGGCCGCGAAACCCCCGAAACCCCGGAATCGGGGGTCTACGGCCCCCTCTCAGCCCGGCTCGCGGCCACGCTCGCTCGGATCGGCGGCCGCCACCCTGCGTGATCGGAGCAAGGGGCGGCCGCCGGTACCCTGACCGTCCACTCAAAGCGGACCGATATTTCCGGTGCACAAGCCCTGGCCGCCAATCGGTATTTCCAGCGGTGCCCTTGCCGAGCGTCCGCTGAGGCCTCACGTGTTTTTTCTCTCGATATTCGACGCCCCAATCCACGCTCCGACAGGAGGTAATGTAAATGTCAACCGTACTTGACCTTTTCGCCGGCCCCGGCGGCTGGTCGCTGGCCTGCACGCAACTCGGCCTCGCCGAGATCGGTATCGAATGGGACCACTGGACCTGCGAAACCCGCCGCGCCGCCGGACTTAACGCCATCGAAGAGGACATCGACGCCGTACGGCCGGACGACTACGCCGGGATTGCCGGGCTCATCGCCTCGCCTCCCTGCCAGCCGTTCAGCGTGGCGGGAAACCGGCTCTGGCTCGCCGACCCCCGCGGCCGGCTCATTCACCAGCCCATGAGATTCGCCCGCGCGCTCCGACCGGTCTGGATAGCGATGGAAGAGGTCCCCGCCGCTCTGCCGATCTGGGAACGGTTCGCCTACGAACTCCGCCGCACCGGCTACGCCACCTGGACCGGAATTCTCTCCGCCGAGGAATACGGCGTGCCCCAGACGCGTCGCCGCGCCTTCCTCCTCGCCTCCCGTGCACAGGACACGGTCAGGCCACCGCAGCCCAGCCATACCCGATACTGCGCGAAGGGCGCACGAGTCGCCCCGCCACTGAAACCCTGGCGGAGCATGGCCGACACCCTCGGCCGAGGAATGACCGGCCGGCCGGCATTCACAGTCACCACCCGAGGAAACGCCTGGGGTGGGGCCAGTACCCGAGGTGCCATCCGCGCAGCCGCCTTATACGGGCAATGGGCCGGTTCTACTGACAGTCTGACCGTCACCGAATTCGGCCTGCTGCAATCCTTCCCCGCCGACTACCCGTGGCAGGGAACCAACGCCAGCCGGCTCCTTCAAGTCGGCAACGCCGTCCCACCCGCGCTCGCCGCCGCGGCGCTCTCTGCCGTCGCTTTCCCGCAGCCCCTCGCACACGCCGCATAACCCCCGACCGGAGAAACCCACCATGACTCGCGTCCCGACCATCGGCGCACCCGCGGCCGAGGCAACCCCCGAACATCCCGCGGCGACCAGCAACGACCACGGCCGGGCACCGGCCGGACCCATCCCGACCCACCCACCGGGCGACAGCCAGGGCCGGACAGAACGCACCCTTGGCGCCGCATTGCCGATCGTGCTCGCCGTAGGCGTGTTCTGCGTCGCGTTCGTCCACGTCCACGACGTCGCTGCCTGGGCCGGACAACCCGACTGGGCCGCCTGGCTCATCGCGGTGTCGGTCGAGCTGATGGCGCTGGCGTCCATCATCGAGATCCGCCACCGGCGCCGCACCGGCACCCCGATCCGCTGGCCGGTCGGCACCCTGCTCGCCGGAGTCGCCATGTCCGGGGCAGCGAACCTCACCGCCGCCGGACCCCACGCTCTGACCGCCACCCCCGGGGCATGGATACCAACCATGGCACTCTGGCCGGTCGCCGCCTTCGGCCTGGTCGCCGGACTCAAGGCCAGCCGACCGACTCGACCGGCCCCAGCGACGAGCATCAAACCACCCACGACCACCGACCCGGCCAGCGAGGACCGGCCGGCGGCCGACGCCGAGCGGGCCGACCGGTCAGCCGGTGCCGACAGCAGCGCGCCGACCCCGGATCCCCTACCCGCCGATCTGCTCGCCGCCGGGCGCGCGGTCGCGGCCGACCTGGCTCGCCGAGGGCGACCGGTCACCCGGACCGCGCTCGTCCGCGGCGTCCGCCAGCGCGGACAGCGGTGCTCGACCGACCGGGCGGCGCTCCTGCTCGCCGCCGTCCGCCACCTGTCCAACGACCCGAAGCCGCCCCAGGGCGCCGAAGGCGCCGCACCGTAACCCCGCCTGCCTCCGCCGACCAGGACCGCCCACAGAACGAAAGGGAAGCCGCTATGGCCGCCATCCGCCGAGAGGACCAAGCCCTCATCGCCAGCATCGCCGCCCACACGTCTTGGGCGAACACCACCGACCGAACGGCCCGCACCGCCCGCGGCCGCGCCGCGTTCCTCGACCGCTTCGACCGCCAGGTCGATCCCGATGGCAAGCTCCCACCCGCCGAGCGCGCCCGACGAGCCGAGCACGCACGACGCGCGTACTTCTCTGCGCTCGCACTCCGATCGGCACAGGCACGACGGAAGCGACGCAAGAAACCGGAAGGCGAGACTCCACCGGCATCGTGAGCCCCTGAGCGTCCGGACAGGGCGCGGGTAGTCCACGCTCGCGTCTCGACCGGCCCAAACGTCCAGCGACCTAACGACACGCAGAACGGCCCGCCACCCGAGAGGGCGGCGGGCCGTTCTGCGTGAGTCGCGCGGCGCTCGGCGGATGTCCGGGCTCAGCCCCGCCCGCCCGCGATACGGGCCGGCAGGACCTGGTACGTCTCGATTCCGTACAGGTCAGCCCACTGCCGCGCCGCTGTCTCGCTACCGAACGGACTCACGACCTCGACCGGCACGCCGACGTCGTCGAGCACCAGAAGACCGACAAGAAGCGGCCGACGCTCGATCGTCGCCGCCGCTCGCCGTCGGGTCGCCTGCGCGCGCTGGGCGGCGGGTAGCACCACGTGCGCGGTCATCGTTCGACGTCCGTCGAGGCCATGGCGAAGGCGACGTTCTCCGTGGTCAGCCGCCCGCCGCAGGCGATGGTCCGGATAACCGAGGCGGCGTAGAAGTCGCCGTACTTGCCGACCTTGGCCAACTCGGCCCGCGCGTAGGCCACCTGCGCTTCGGTCAGTCGCAACCTGGCCGGGATCCTCGACGTTCTCACTGGGCACCGCCCCCGGGGATGGGACCGTCGGTGACGGTGAAGGGGCTGTCATCGGCCAGGCGTGGCACCATCGCGCCGGTGTCCGCTCGTGCCGGCCTGGGCGACAATGCGGCATCCAGGTCGTCGAGGCCGCCGATCGAGCTGGTGTGGTGCTCGTGAACCCTGAACCGCAGCTCGCCGCCGGAACGGGTGCCGGCCAGGTCCATCATGTTGACGAACTCGCACGCGATCGGCAGGCCACGAAGCGCCGCGGCCAGGCTCGCTGGGTGCACACCGGCCGGCACGTCCACCACGACATACCGGTACGGCCCCGTCCCCGTCTCGCGAACCACCACGCCGGGCGCGGAGGGAGTGATGAGCGCGTCGGTGGATGTCGCGCTCATGGCGGTAGCTGGTTGACTCTCGGACACGGTGCTGACCCCCTGTGGTCTGTGCCCAGGGCCTGGTTCGGTGTTCGCGCGCCGAGCCGGGCCCGACTTGTCTCCCGGCCGATCGACCGGAAGCACATGCTACATGGACAAGACGAGAAGCAACAGTAGGAAGACAGGGCAAGAAGAAAGACGACTGAGCCAAGACGAGAGGCATCGCTTAACGTCACGTGCTTGTGGGCAGTCAATGTGACCTCGATTTGATCGACGTCAGCGATTTCGCGTCGATGCTGGGCGTGAGCCGATCACGGGCCGACATGCTCACCCGCTACGCCGGCTTCCCGACGCCAGCGGTCGTGAAGCCGCGCATCCGGCTGTGGCACCGCCGCGATGTCGAGTCGTGGTGCGACCGGAACCGTCCCGGGTGGCGCGGCGACTCGTGACGGTCTGGCACAGGCAGCCCGCTGTTCGGCGCCTCTTACTCGGCGGCCTGCCGGTCATCGACACGATCAGCGCCCTGCTCGCTCTGACCCTCCGCCGGCGGCCCGGGACCAGGTGGCGATCGTGGACGGCACTTCATCCCG
>NZ_UBIZ01000031.1:0-563 GCF_900465275.1 Parafrankia sp. Ea1.12
GCACGCATCGACGAAGTAGCGGCCCTTTCCCTCACCGCCGGTTATGTTGTCCGGTCGGCTCGATCGGTAATATGGCCGCCTCCGACGCCCACCCAGCCCGCCACCCACTTCCCGGGATCACCGGTTATAGGGCACGGCTCTCCGGCAGATTTCCGCAGCCTGCCAGGCCGGGGAGGGCCTCCCCAGTTCCCGCCGCCACTATCAGTACGTTCCGCGCCCCATACGCCGAGGAGTTCCTCACGGCTGCAATTCCAGGATCTTCGCCGCTTCCATGGCCTTCGCCCCGATTCCGAAGGGCTCGACACTCCCTTGTCCCGCTCAAAGAACGGGCTGAGTAACGACGCCGCAGGCTTCGCTTTATGCTACGGACCGCACTGTCGCTCCCCCTTGCAGGGCCTTTGACGCTGGGCTTCGACCCCGCCCGTTTCCAGACGAAGCCGCCAGCCTGCTACCGGGCCTCCTGGCAGCTACCCGGACCGGACTTCCACCGGCAAGCGACGACGAGCTTACGAAAGGTAGATCGGCCGCTTACACGGCGTCACCTCCAGTCTGCTGGGCGCACG
>NZ_UBIZ01000025.1:0-550 GCF_900465275.1 Parafrankia sp. Ea1.12
GGTTGTCAGTTGGCGTGATTGCTGGTTGAGCCGCTGGGCTTCGGCGAGTTGGTCTTCGAGGATGACGATGCGGCAGGCGGCGTCGATCGCGGTGCCCTGATCGACGAGTTCACGGACGCGGGCGGCGATCCGCAGCTGATAGCGGGAGTAGCGGCGGTGGCCGCCCTCGGAGCGCAGCGGCGTGATCAGACGGGCTTCGCCGAGGGCCCGCAGGAAGGCAGGCGTGGTGCCGAGCATCTCGGCTGCGCGGCCCATGGTGTAGGCGGGGTAGTCGTCGTCGTCGAGACTGTGGGCCGGTTTGCGTGTGCGTTCAGGGGTCATCGCGCCTCTCGGGACACATCGAGGGGCCCTGGTGCCATACAGCACCAGGGCCCCGGGGGGTTCAACACCATCTACCGGCCAAGACGCGCCGGGTTCTGGAACCCGCATGCCCACCCGAGAGGGCGGGGGTGCGGGGATCGCGTATGCGTGACCGGGGACCACCTTCCAATCCGGGGCCTGCGGTAACCGAGCGAGCTAGACCATCGCTCGGGCGATCCTGATGGCGTCT
>NZ_UBIZ01000013.1:0-229 GCF_900465275.1 Parafrankia sp. Ea1.12
CCCGCGACGCCGGCGATGTCGAGGACGTTCCCGCGCGGGTTGCCGATCGTCTCGCCGTAGAACGCCGCGGTGTTCGGCCGGATCGCCGCGCGCCAGGCGTCGAGGTCGTCCGGGTCGTCGACGAACGTGGTCTCGATGCCCAGGTCGGCCAGGGTGTGGCGGAACAGGGCGTACGTTCCGCCGTAGAGCGACGCGGACGACACCAGGTGGTCGCCGGCGGAGGCGAGGT
>NZ_UBIZ01000323.1:0-245 GCF_900465275.1 Parafrankia sp. Ea1.12
TGTAGGCCGGGTGATTGAGCCGCGAAATGAACAGTTCCAGGGCGCCGACACGTTCAGATCCGTGGAAGGCAACACCGCCGGGAGCGTTAGTCGCGAGTTCCCGGTGGGCCCGGCGCGGTCAGACCTACATCCGTCAGTAACGACGGTTGGCGTGATCAAAGATCGGTGATCTTTCCCTTTCCGGCTTGTTGATGGTGTTTCCGGCTGGTGGGCAGGGTGACGGCCCGGCTGTCGTACCGGGTGGG
>NZ_UBIZ01000150.1:0-6437 GCF_900465275.1 Parafrankia sp. Ea1.12
GGCGGGCCGTGTTCTCGTCGCTCATCTGGCCGTCCTACCAGTCCAGCCCCGCCGGAGGCGCTGGTGTGTGCGCGAGGCCCTCTGCAGGCGTCAGTGTGAACGTTCCCACCAGTGGTGGCGGCTGTGCCGGCCGCCACCGGCGCTCGCGGGCTCGCGGATCCCGGCGGGCTCGCTGGTTCCGGCGGGCGGGGTGTCCGCGCGGCGGGGCTCGTCCGGGTAGACCGACGCCTCGTCGAGGCCCGGCCCGGCGGCAGCCCGGCCGGCGGCCGCCTGGTCCGCGGCGGCCTGGTCCCTGACGGCCTGGTCCGATGCGGGCGCGGCCGGTTGGAGCTGGCGGCGGTGGCCGCGGGCGTGCCGGCTCGGTTCGGGATGCCCGAGGCGCCGCCGCCGCGCCGTGGCGACGTCACGGACGCCGACCACGCTGAGCCGGCCGAGCGCGCTCGCGCCGAGGAAGAGCATCGCCGCGCCCAGCCCGTAGAAGAAACTGATCATGATGAGCGCCTGGAGTCCCTTGCCCCCGAGCGGGACGCCCATCGCCGCCGGGTTCCAGATCTGTGACAGCGGTGGCCCGACGACGAACCACACCCCGGCGACCGTCGCCAGCGTGGCGCCGAACGCGGCCATCGCCCGGTTCTGGCTGAATATCAGGATCAGCCCGCCCACGACCGCGACGATGCCGGGCAGGACGGACAGCCAGAAGCGGTTGGCCGTCCACTCCCACGTCTGCGTCGTGAAGCCGAAGTCGAAATAGGGCCCGACGAACGGGATGAGGGCCCCCCAGATGCCGAGCGCCACGAGCAGGAACCCGCTGAGGGCACCCTTCGTCCGCGGGACGTGCCACATGTCGCGACCACGTGGCCGATCGATCACTGCCGTGTCCATGCCTTCTCCCTCCCCGTCCGTTACCGCGGTCCGCGGGTGGTCGCCGAACGGGTCGTGCTGACGTGGGACATCACGCCCGCGGGCCACAGAGCCAGGGCCGCGAGCACGGCCACCGTCGTGGCCACGGCGAGCAGCACCCAGGCGTTGAGGATCATCCCGACCAGCGCGAGCACCAGTCCGACGACGACGACCCCCGTGAGCGCCCACACAAGGACGGGGCGCTCACGGGGCGGGCTCGAGTGCATGGTCATCGGACACCTCGGTTCCTCGGCCGGCCACGGGCCTCCCGCATGGGCCGTCGGTGCCGAGATACCCCGTCTCCACGCATTCCAGCGGCCCGGACGTGGGATGACCTCGATTCCGTCAACTGTTCGACTACTGACGTCGGTAATCTGGCGTCCCATGGGTTGGCTGTGGGGAGCCTCGCCGGCCTGGTTCGGGGCGGCCCGGTTCCGGCCTGCCCGGCTCTGGGCGGTTCGGGTCCGGCCCGGCTGGTCCCGAACCGCCCGTTTTGTTGGGATCCGGCGGCGTGGCCTCGGGGGTGTGGTCTGCCTGGTCGCGGTGGTGTCGGCGGTTTTCGTCCCGGCGGGCGTCGCGCTGCTGACCGTGCACGAGACAGCCCAGCAGGCCCGTTTCTACCGCGGCGCGCTGGACGAGGCGCGGGTGCACGAGCGGATCAGCGACGAGGTCCTGACCGACCCGGTGCTCACGGACGTGACCGGTGACCTGCTCGCCGACCTGCCCGTCGACCCGGACCTGATGGTCGACAACCTGCAGCTCGTCGTCCCGCCGTCGGCGCTGCGCGGGATGACCGACGGCGTCGCCGACAACGTCGCCGCCTACCTCGACGGCAGCCGCGCCGAGTTCGTCCTCGCCGTCGACCTGCGGCCGATCCTCGACAACATCGGGCGGCTCGCGTCCGTTTACCTCGCCGGGCAGGTGTCGGGCGCGCCGCGGTACCGCACAGAGGACGTCGCCGCCGCCCTGCGCGACGTCCTCGACGGTGTGGACCGGGTCAGCCAGGGCCGCCCGCCCGCCTCCGTGCCCGAGATCGATCTCACCGACGATCAGGTCGCCTGGGCGACCGACCTGCTGGTGAGCCGGGTGGACGGGGCCGACCGGCCGGTCGCGCGGGAACAGGTGCTGGTCGCGCTGCGCTCCGGTGATCTCGGCGCCGCGCTGGCGGTCGTCGGCCCGCTGATCTTCGCCGGGGACGTGTCCGCCGTCGCCGACCTGCGGTCGCGCCTGGCCGGCGGCACCGTCCTCGACCTCGGCCGCCCGCTCGCGGACGCGCCCGGCGGCCCGGCCGGCTTCGTGCTCCGCACGATCCACACGATCGGCGGCACGGGCATGCTCGCCCTCGCCGCGCTCTGCTTCGCACTGCCCGCCGGCGTGCTCGGTCTCGCCGTCCGGCGGCGCGGACCGTCGGTGCGGCTGGTGGGCGCCGCGCTCGTCGCGGGCGGGCTGTCCGCGCTGGCCGCGGGGGTCCTCGTGACCGGCCTGGTCGGCGACCCGCTCGCGCCGCTGCGCGGGCCGGACTCGCCGCTTCCCCCGGCGGGGCGGGTCCTCGCCGGAGACGTCGGCCGCGTGCTGGTCGCCAACGTGCGCGCGACCTGGAGCGAGATCGCGGCGATACCGCTCCTGGCCGGGCTCCTCCTCGGCACCGTGACGGTGGTGGTGCGCCGGCTGTCGCGCGCCGAGTGGCGCGTGCGGCGCCTGGTGGCGGTGGGCACGACCTGCTCGGTGTTCGTCGCCGTGTCCTGGGTGCTGATCCCCGGCGAGGCGGGCACCGGCACCGCGTTCTGCAACGGCGGGGCGGACCTGTGCAACCGGCGCTACTCCGACGTGGTCTACCCGACGACCCACAACGGGATGGCGTCCGTGCGGGCCGGGTTCCTCGGCGCGGTGCAGGACCCCGACCTGGTGGGCCAGCTCGACAGCGGCATCCGCGCTCTGATGCTCGACGTCCACCACTGGACGACACCCGCGGAGGTCGAGTCGTTCCTGGCCGAGCTGCGCCCGCGGGCCCGCGAGGCGCTCGCCCCGTTCGCCACCGGTGCCCGTTCGAGCCGCCCCGGGCTCTGGCTCTGCCACGGCATCTGCCAGCTCGGCGCGACCCGCCTGGACGACGCGCTGGCCGGCGTCGCGGGCTGGCTGGCGCGCAACCCGGCCGAGGTCATCACCATCATCGTCCAGGACGGCGTCGCGCCCGAACCGATCATGGCCGCGTTCCGGGTGGCGGGCCTCGGTCAGTACCTGGTCCGCCCGCCCGCGCCGGGCCGGCCGTGGCCGACCCTCGGCCAGCTGATCGACCGCGGCCGGCGCCTGGTCGTCTTCGCCGAGAACGGGGACGTGCCCGGCACCTGGTACCGCAACTTCTACCGCTCCAACGCGGACACCCCGTTCGACGTCCGGATCCCCGGGGGCTTCAGCTGCCGGATCGGCCGCGGGGCCAGCCGGCCCACCATGCTCCTCATCAACCACTGGCTCACCGACCACGCCGCCACCCGCGCCGACGCGGCGCTGGTGAACACCAGCTCGTCGCTGACGGCGCATGCCGAGCAGTGCGCCGCCCGCGGGCTGCGCCCGACCTTCCTCGCGGTCAACTTCGCGACGGTCGGTGATCTTGTCGCCACCGTCGCCGCCTACAACCGGCATTCGCCCGACTGATCGCTCGGGTGCTCCCGGTCATCGGAATGTCGCTGTATGTGAGCTGTATGTGATGGGAAGATTCCCTACCGGGTCGGGACGGAGGTGACATCGACCCCCCGCCGCCCCGGCCGGACCGTCTAAGCCCGCCGCCCGCTGGGGAGGAACGCCTCATGGAACCGCGGCGTCACCTGCCCTTCCGGGTCCTCGGCCCGCTGGAGGTGAATGCGTCCGACGGCCACACCGTGCCGATCGGGCAGCCGAAGAAGCGGCGTCTGCTCTCGCTGCTGCTGTTCAGCCGCGGCCGCTGGACGAGCACCGAGCGGATCCGCTCGGTGCTGTGGGACGCGGACCCGCCGCCCTCGGCCCTCGGCAACATCAAGACCTACGTCTCCGACCTGCGCCAGATGCTCCCGCCGGGGGAGACGGCCGGACTCGGCCGCATCCAGAGCCGGCCGGGCGGCTACCGGCTCAACGCCGCCGCGACCGAGGTCGACGTCTGGATCTTCGAGGACGCGGCGCGCCGCGGCCAGGACGCCCGGTGGGCCGGCGACCGCGACCGGGCCGTCGATCTGTTCGGCGACGCGCTGGCCGTGTGGCGCGGCGAGCCGTACGACGAGCTTCCCGAGGAGGTCACCCGCGCCGAGTCGGCCCGCCTGCACGAACTGCGCGCGGTGGTGCACGAGGACCTCATCGACGCGCTGCTCGACCGCGGCCAGTACGACCGGGTCCTGCCGATGCTGCGGGCGCTGACCGTTCAGCACCCGCTGCGGGAGCGGCTGTGGGGCCAGTTCCTGGTGGCGGCATGCCGCTCCGGGCACCGTGCCGAGGCGCTCGCCGCCTACCGCACCGCCTACCACCTGCTGTCCCGGGAGCTGGGCGTGGAACCCAGCGGTGAGCTGCGCCGGATCCACGCCCAGGTGCTCGCCGGCGAGCTCGACGCGGCCACAGCACCGGCTGGGGCGCCGGCCGGGGCGAACGGATGGGGCGGCGGCCGCGCGCGCCCGCGCGCCGCCGGCGGACGAGAGGAACGGGTCTGACCGTGTCGACGCAGCTGCGCAAGCACGTGATCCGCACCGAGACCGAGTACGGCGCCGTCCTGCTCGACGAGCGGACCGGCCGTTACTGGACCCTGAACCCCACCGCCGACCTCGCCGTCGGCGTGCTGGCCGGCGGTGGGACGCTCGCGCAGGCCGTGAGCGCGGTGACCGCCGCCTTCGACGTCGATGCCGCGACCGCGCGGTCCGACGTCGAACGGCTGGTCGCGACGCTGCGCTCAGCCGGGCTGGCCCGGTGACCCGCCGGCCCCGGCGCGGCGGGGCCCAGCGAGGCGGGGCCTGGTGGCGGTGGCTGCGCCGGGACGCGCTCGCCCTGCTGGCCGTCACGCTCGCCCGCGTGCTGATCAGGCTGCCGCCGGGACGGCTGCGTCGGGTGATGGAACTGCTGGCCGCCGGGACGCGGCCGGCCGGGTACCGGCAGACCCTGGCGGCGATGGAGGCGGTCACGGCGGTCAGCCGGACCTGCCGCGGCCAGTCCGGGTGCCTGCCGCGCGCGGTCGCCACCGCGCTGGTCTGCCGCGTCTCGGGGAGGTGGCCAACATGGCGGACAGGAGTACGGGCCGTGGGCTCGTTCGCGGCGCACGCCTGGGTGGAGGCCGACGGCCTGATGGTCGGCGAGTCCGTCCCGCCGGACACCTACCGGCCGATGATCACGGTCCGGTCGCGGCCGCGACCGGCCGCCCGGGTGAGGTGACCACGCCCCCGCGGCCGTGGCCGCCGACCGGCGGTCCGCCGCCCGGGCCCTCGGGGCCGTTGGGTGGCCCGCCGCCCGGGTTGTCCGGGCCGCCGGGCCTGAGGCCGCCTGGTGCCGGGCCGCCGGGGCCCCGCCCGGGTTTCGGTGACCTGTGGCGGCTGCTGCGCGGGCACGGCCGGCTGATCACGTTCGCGACCACCCTCACCGCGTTCGGCACGGTGATCGGCCTGGCGCAGCCCCTGCTGGTGCGCGCGGTCATCGACGCGGCGCGGGCCGGCGGGGTGCCGGTCCTGCTGATCGTCGTGCTCGTCGCGGTCTTCCTCGTCGAGGCGGCCGTCGACACCTGGGGGCACTACCTGCTGGAGTGCACCGGGCAGCGGGTGCTGCTGGGCCTGCGGCGCAGGCTGATCGGCCACCTGCTGCGGCTCCGTATCCGCGTGTTCGACGCCGAGCGCATCGGTGACCTCCTCTCCCGCTCGAACGCGGACACCACGGTGGTCCGGGACGCCGTGGCCTACAGCCTGACCACGTTCGTCACCAGTGTGATCGGGGTGCTCGCCGCGATCGGTCTGATGGTCTGGCTCAGCCCGGTGCTGTTCGGGCTGGTGCTGGTCGCGGTGGTCGTGGCCGGCGCGATCGTGCTGACGGCACTGGCCCGGGTGCGGGCCGTCTCGGAGCAGGGGCAGGCGAGCATCGGGCGGATGACCGCCGACCTGGAACGGGCGCTGACCGCGATCCGCACCGTGCGTGCCAGCAACGCCGAGGAGCGGGAGACCGAGCGCATCGGCGGGCACGCCGACGACGCCTACCGCGCCGGGCTGCGCATGGCCCGGCTCAGCGCGGTGATCGCCCCCGCCACCCAGCTCGCGGTGCAGGGCTCCGTCCTGGTGGTCCTGCTCGCCGGCGGTGTCCTGGTCGCCCGCGGCACGACGTCCCTGGGTGACCTGGTCGCCTTCCTGCTGTACGCGACCTACCTGGTGATGCCGCTGTCGCAGCTCATCGAGTCCGCGCAGACCATCCAGCGCGGCCTGGGCGCGCTGACACGCGTGAACGTCGTGTTCACGATGCCGCCGGAGGAGGAGCCGGCACCGGCCGGGCCCGTGACGCAGGTGAGGACCCTGGCGTCGGTGGGGGACGGGGCGTCGGTGGGGGAC
>NZ_UBIZ01000130.1:0-3092 GCF_900465275.1 Parafrankia sp. Ea1.12
CCGCTACCCTCGAACACGCGCACCCGTCCACTCGGCGATCACTTCCTTCAGCAAGAGCGATCATGCCGAATGGCGGGTGCGTCCTACTTCCCGGAATCACCGGCGCTACGCACAGTCACAACCGGCCATCGCCGGCAGTCACCGGACAGACACGATCTCCGGCGAACTGGGAAGAGCCGGAAACGCGGCACTGGTTCTCACCTCACCCCCGTACGGAAAAGCCACCCACGGCACCGTCGACGCCGACCGGGTGAACGGGGTCCGCAAACGCGACTACACCTACAGCGCCGACCGGCCCGGGAACCTCGCCGCCGCCGACCTGACCGAACTCCTCACCGGATTCACCGCAATTCTCACCGGCGCCACAGCCCTCTTACGCCCCGGTGGAATCATCGCGATCGCCGTCCGCCCCTACCGCCAGGACGGTGAACTCATCGACCTGCCCGGCGCGATCCTGCACAGCGCCCAGAAGATCGGGCTCGTCCGCGCCGGGCGCGCCGCCGCGCTCCTCGCCGGCCTGCGCGAGGGCCGGCTCGTGCCCCGCACGACGTTCTTCGCCCTTCACAACGCCCGCACCGCCCACGCCGCCGGCACCCCCCTCCACATCACCGCCCACGAGGACATCCTTCTCCTGACGGCCAGCCCGTAGCCCCGCCGATACCCGTCCACCGGGCCTGACACCAGCACTGACCTGCACAAACGTGATCTGACGGTGATCTGACACAAGTTGCACACGCAACAACAGTCAGATCACCGTCAGATCCCACCCGGACTCAAGGCCGCCCGCCCCGGCGCGCGATGACCCACGCGACGGCGCCGCGGTCCGGTGACCCCGCCCGTCCGTTCGGCGGACGCCTTCGGCGTCCTCCACGCCTCTCGCGGAGCCTTCCGCGAAGCACCGCCCGAGGCGACCGCGACCCCAGAGGAGAACCCCACGCGTCCCCACAAGGAGTCGAGTGAAAACGTGGACTGAAGAAGACATAGACCAGCTCGGCACGAGGACCAACATCGTCACCGCCGGTGAAATCCTCGGAATCGGCCGGACAAAAAGCTACGAGCTTGCCGCCCGTGACGAGTTTCCTGTCCCCGTTCTACGTATCAAGGGCCGCTACCAGGTCCCCACGACACCCCTCAAACACCTTCTCCGAATCAACAAAGAAAACGGGGAATCCGCTTGACAGGAACCGAAACGGCACGGCTGAATCGGAAACGCCCCCGGGCGGCGGATTCGATTCTCCGACCCGCCGAGCCGATAACGCTCTTTCTCTGCTACTGGAGTGCCCGTGACGAGTCCGATGGCTAATCCGAACGGATCGATTTCCAAACGATGTGGCTGCCGTGAGCCCCAGACCCGTCGACTGCTGGGGAACAGCTGTCCGAAGCTCCGGCGGAAGAACGGGGCTTGGCGTTCCGACCACGGGTCCTGGCAGTACCGCGTCGACCTGCCTCCCGCGCCTGATGGCCGCCGCCAGGAAGCCCGCCGGGCCGGTCTCGACACGCGCGACGCGGCCGTCGACGAGATCAAACGTATCCAGGATCTCATCGTTATACCGGGAAACGACAGCCAGGGAATCGGCCGGATCCGAACCCTTATCCTCGACGCGATCAAAGCCGGGGATCCGCTTCCAGACCCCGAGGTCATCAAGGAGCGATACCGGCGCCGTGCCGATCTCAACCCGAAGATTACTGTCGCCGACTGGCTGCACACCTGGCTGGCGGGACGTCGAACGATCCGACGCTCCACCCGGGAAGGCTACGAGATATCGATCCGGCTTCACCTCGTGCCCTTCATCGGCGATATCCGCCTCGACCAGCTGACCATCGGCCATCTCGATGACATGTTCGACAAGATCGATGCGCGTAACGAGACGATCCGCAGGATCCGCGCCGGCAAGAACCCCGAACTTCGGGAGGCGTTCAAAGGCCGTAAGGTCACCAGCGACGCCTACAAGCAGCGGATCCGCGCCACGCTGCGCGCCGCGCTCAACCACGCCATCCGCATCGGCCTGATCGCTTTCAATCCCGCATCCTGGGTGGAACTCCCCTCCGGGAAGCGGCCCAGGGCGTTGTTGTGGACGAAGGAGCGTGTCGCCCGCTGGCGTGGCACCGGGGAGATCCCTTCCCCCGTGATGGTCTGGACCCCGGCCCAGACCGGCGCCTTCCTCGACCATGCTGAGGCGCAGAACGACCGCTACTACGAGCTTTTTCACCTCATCGCCCACCGTGGTCCCCGCCGCGGAGAGGCCTGCGGCATCCACTGGACCGACCTCGACCTGGACGAGGCCAGCCTCACCATCCGCTGGCAAATCACCCAGCATGGAGCGGACACGGAAATGGGCGCCCCGAAGTCCGATGCCGGGGACCGCCAGATCTCTCTCGACACCGCTACCGTTACTGTCCTCCGCCAGCGTCGTGCCCGTCAGAACGCGCACCGTCTTTCCCACGGTGAGCAGTGGATCGACAACGGCCTGGTGTTCACCGAACCCAACGGCGCTCCCCTCATCCCCGACGAAGTCACCAAGCATTTCAAGGAGCTCGTCGCAGCCGCCGACTTGCCTCCCGTCCGCCTCCATGACCTGCGACACGGCGCCGCGACCCTCGCGCTCGCGGCCGGCGCCGACATGAAAGCCGTCCAGGACCTCCTGGGGCATGCCGGCATCGGGATTACGGCTGACACCTATGCCCATATCCTGCCCGAACTCGCCCGGGAAGTAGCGGAGAACGTCGCCCGCCTCATCCCCCGGAAGAAAACCGGCCCACGATAGAAGCCCCCGCATGCCTACGGGCTGGTCGGCGCCGCCGCAGCTGAGAGAGGCAACAGGATCGTCCGCACGTCGATGGCCGGGTGGCCCGCTGTCCGCCCGGCCATCGACCCATCTCAGGACGATGCTCTGTGCGGGACGGTGCGGCAGGGCCCTGCCGGGGCCCCACCGGACGGGACACATCACGACCCTCCTCTCGGCCAGGGAGTTGCCGGAAAATAACTTCTGCTTTTGACCATGCTCTGTGGGGGTAGGGTTCCGGGGGTGGAAGGGACCGAGGAGGTCCTGGCGGAGAAGTTCGCGGTGTTGCTGCCGCATCTGGACGAGCTG
>NZ_UBIZ01000459.1:0-56285 GCF_900465275.1 Parafrankia sp. Ea1.12
CGGGACGTCAGCTCGGCCAGCGGGGCGGTGTCGGAGGAGAGGTCCGCGCTGATGTCGAGTTCGCCGCGGGCCAGCAGCACCGTGATCCCGTGGTCGCCGATCGGCCCGGTGACCAGGACGGCGTCGCCCGGCCGGGCCCGCGCGGCGCCCAGGCGGACGTCCGCGGGGACGAGCCCGATGCCGGTGGTCGTGACGTAGCAGCCATCGGCCCGCCCGCGCTGGACGACCTTCGTGTCCCCGGTGACGATCGACACCCCCGCGTCGGTCGCCGCGCGGGCCATCGAGGCCACGATCCGGCGCAGGTCGTCGACGGCCATCCCCTCCTCGAGGATGACCGCGCAGGCCAGGTGCAGCGGGCGTGCCCCGGCGACCGCGAGGTCGTTGACCGTGCCGTTCACGGCGAGATCACCGATGTCACCGCCGGGGAAGAACAGCGGGGTGACGACGAACGAGTCGGTCGTCAGCGCCAGGCGCGTCCCGTCCACGGTGAACACCGCCGCGTCCTCGAGCGGTTCCAGCAGCGGGTTGCGCAGCCCCTCCAGGAACACGGCGTCGATGAGGGTCGCGGTGGCCTTGCCGCCCGCGCCGTGCGCCGAGGTGATGTGGGTGTCGCGCAGCTTCGGTCGGCGTCGCCGCGCGGCCTCGACCCGGTCCAGGACGCCGCTCTCGCTCCGGCCGGCGGCCACCTTCGCCGCGGTCATGCTCGGCTCATCTCCTTCGCGGGCTCGGTGGCGCGGTGCCGGGCGCGGCCGAAGTTGTAGTAGGCGGCGCAGGCGCCCTCGGGGGAGACCATGCAGGCACCGATCGGCGTCTCCGGGGTGCAGCCGGTGCCGAAGACCTTGCACTCCCACGGCTTGATGACCCCGGTCAGCACCTCGCCGCACTGGCAGGCCTTCGGGTCCTCGACCCGGGCACCCGGCGGCGCGAAGATCCGCTCGGCGTCGAAGGCGGCGTACCGCTCCCGCACCCGCATCGCCGACCACGGGATGCGGCCCAGCCCGCGCCACTCGAAGTCCGGCCGCGGCTCCAGCACCTCGTCGATCACGGCGAGCGCGACCGGGTTCCCCTCGGCCGCCACCACCCGGGTGTACTGGTTCTCCACCTCGCAGCGCCTGTCCCGCAGCTGCCGCAGCAGCTTGTGGATGGACTGCAGGATGTCCAGCGGCTCGAACCCGGAGACCACCAGCGGCCGGCCGTAGTCGCGGGGGATGAAGTCGTACGGCCGGCAGCCGATCACCGTCGAGACGTGCCCGGGGCCGACGAACCCGTCGATCCGCACGTCGGGGGAGTCCAGGATCGCCCGCAGCGCCGGAACGATCGTGATGTGGTTACAGAAGATCGAGAAGTTCGTCAGTCCCTCGGTCGCCGCCCGCCGCACCGTCAGCGCTGTGGACGGCGTCGTCGTCTCGAAGCCGATCGCCATGAACACGACCTGCCGGTCCGGGTTCGCCCGCGCGATCTTCAGCGAGTCCAGCGGCGAGTAGACCATCCGGATGTCGGTGCCCTCGGCGTTGGCGTCGAAGAACGAGCCGTGGCTGCCCGGCACCCGCATCATGTCGCCGAACGAGGTCATGATGACGCCGTCCTGGCGGGCGATGTGCATGGCGTCGTCGACCCGTCCCATCGGGATGACGCACACCGGGCAGCCCGGGCCGTGCACCAACGAGACCGCCGGTGGCAGGTGGTCCTCCAGGCCGTGCTTGTAGATCGTGTGCGTGTGCCCGCCGCACACCTCCATGAACGCGTACGTCCGGCCCGGCTCACAGAGCTCGGCTATCCGGGCGGACAGCGCCCGCGCGGTGCCCGCGTCCCGGTACTCGTCGACGAAGCGCATCTCCTCCGCCTCTCCGTGGTCGATCGCCGCTCCGCGTGGCCTGTCGCCCGCGCTAGTCGATGGACGAGGCGCGCAGCGCGGCCAGCTCGTCGTCGTAGGCACGCCCGATGCCGGTGAGGAAGTCCAGCGCCGCCCGCGCCTCGGCCTCGTCGATCAGGGACAGCGCGAACCCGACGTGGATGAGGACCCAGTCCCCTGGGCGCGGCGGGTGCTCGTCGAGCAACCCGATGTTGATCGCCCGCCGCACCCCGCTGACGTCCACCGTCGCGATGTCCGGGCGGTCTGGCCGGATCTCCACGACCTCACCCGGAATACCGAGACACACGCCGATCACATCCTGCTGAACTCGAGGTATCGGCGCAGATCGGGGGCGATGACGACAGTGGCTGCGCCGGCTCCGACCGCGACCGCGGCGAGCACCATCCAGTGCGACATGATCATTCCTCCCGTTGGGTCTCGATCCGCCTGACTGTGATCCCGGGCGCGCCGTCGATCTCGGACTGGCCGGAGATGACCGACCGGACGAGGCGCGCCGCCGGCTCGACGGCGGCCGCCACCGGCGGCGAGAGCCCGACCTGGTGATCCACCGAGGCCGGCTCGCAGCCGACCAGCAGCACCCGGTCGAGATGCCCGCCGAGCGTGTCGACCAGGTCGAGGACGACGTCCGGGCGCATCCCGTGCGCGTCGACCTCGGACGGCGCCCGCACGTCGGTCAGGTCCACGAGGGACACCGTGCCTGGTTCGTACCCGCGTCCGAGCGCGTCGACGAGCACCACCGTCGAATAACCGCCGGAGCACAGGTCGAAGGCCAGGTGCAGCCCGCTGGTCCCGTAGTCGGCGATGGTCACCCGCGGCGGCGGGCCGGTGCGCCGCAGGTGGCGGGCGACCTGCACGCCGAAGCCGTCGTCGCCGAGCAGTATGTTGCCGACGCCGGCCACCAGCGTGCTCACTGGTTCACTGTCCAACTCATTGCCGCTCCAGCTCGTCAGGGGTGAGGTACAGGAAGCGACCGAATTCCCGGCGCAGGTCAGCGCCGGGGTCGTCGTCCAGGGTCACCGCCACATGGGTCCGGCCGTCCACGTCGTGCAGGACGGCGGCGACGGTGGCGGCGCGGCCGTCGATGAACATGTCCTGCGCGTCGCTGCCGGTCGCGGCCCCGCTCGCCAGACCGGTCAGCGGGCCGGTCAGCATCCGTCCGGGCCGGGGTCGCAGCCGCACCGCGCTGCCCACCGCCGGCTCCGCGCCCGGTGTCGCGTCTGATGCCGGGCCCGGAGCCGGCGGTGGGATGACCCGGCCGCGGCCGTGCAGCTTCTCGGCCATCGCCGGGGCGAGCTCCGCGACGGACGCGAGCAGCTCGGCGGCCCGCGGATCGCCCGTGCGCGCCGCCAGCTTCTCCGCGTCGGTGAGCGTGGACGTCCGCAGGGCCAGCATCTCGTCGATCTCGGTGGCGTCGCAGAACGCGGCCGGGCTCTCCGCCGCGATCTCGGGATGGTCGGGCAGGGTGATCGGCGCGGCAAGCACCGTGTCCGAGCGGCCCGGGCGGCCCGGGCGGCCCGGGCGGCCGAGGAGCGCCGGCCACAGCCGCTCGTTGACGCAGGCCCGCGCGGCGTCCGCCGCCCACTCCGGCGGGTCGGCCAGTGAGAGGAAACAACCGCCGTACGCCCGGGCCACCACCTGGACGGCGACGAACGCCCGGCCCAGCGCCGCGTCCCGGTCGGCGGGCGGCTGGCCGGGCGGGACGGAGACGTTGCGGACGGTGGCGTGGATCCGGTACCCGCCGTAGGGGCCGGGCAGCGCCTGCGCGCCGAGCAGCAGTTCGCCGCGTCCCGGTTCCGGCCCGCCGAGCACCAGGCCCCGCCGGACGGGCTCGCCCGCCAGCTCGCCGACCCGCACCGAGAGCGCCCCCGCCGCGTCGCCGCGGGCGCCGCCGCCCTCCCACAGCCACCGGGCACCGATCCGGAGCGTCGTGCCCGGGCCGCCGTCCAGGAGGAACTCGGTGCGGGCGGCGGAGTGCTCGCCGGTGCCCGCCGCGGCGAACGCCGGCGGCATCAGCACGCCGAACTGCCAGTGGTGGCGGTTCTTCAGCGCGTCCTCCCGGTACGGGTAGAGGAGGTATCCCTCGTAAAGGACGGTGTCGGAGACCGCCCGCGCCGCGTCGTCGAGGAAGCCGACCGGGTCGGCCCGGGCGGGGGCGCCGTCGCCGTCATGAGTGCTCATGGTGTCGCTCCGGACAGCAGGGAGGTGATCGCGGCGTCCGCGGTCGGGATGGCGCGCTCCAGGCGGTACCGCGCGAGCGCGTCGACGGTGCGCCGGTCCAGCCGCAGCCACGCCTCGCCGGGGAAGTACATGTCGATCAGCTCCCGCCAGGTCGCGACCGGCAGCCGGTAGCCGGCCTCCAGATGCCAGGGCACCTGCTCGACCCGCAGGCCGTTCGGGCCGATCCCGAACACCGTCCCGCTGAACATCAGCCGCAGCGGGATCACCCCGTCGCGCAGCGAGCCGAAGTACCGCCCGGACGCGACCTCGAGGTCGTAGCCGCAGGGCACGGCGAGCTCGGTCTCGGTGGAGCCGGCGAAGCCCGGCACCACCGTGGAGACCGTGGCGAACTGGATCGGGTGCGGCGGGCCCGGGCCCGTCCCGAACAGGTGGGTGAGCGCGCGGGACTCGGCGGGGTCGTAGCGCCGGGCGCCCGGGTCGATGCGGATCTGGCAGCGCAGCGCCAGCGCGTGCAGCCGCTCGCCGCCGCGTTCGGCGATGCGCAGCCGGAAAAGCAGCGTCGGGGCCGCCGCGTAACGCTGCGGCGAGACGTCGAGGCAGTCGAAGCCCAGGTCAGCCATCGCGGGCCCCCACCCTGCCGTCAGGCGAACCCGCCCCGCTGTCAGGCGAACCCGCCCTGCGGCGGGCGTCGGCGAGGAAGGCGGCGAGCCGCTGCCGGGCCTGCGAGCCGCCGTCGAAGCCACGCCAGTGCAGCCGGAGCTCGCCGACCAGCCGGTAGCAGGCGTCGATCGGCAGCAGGTAGCCGCTCTGGCCGTCCCGGGTGGTGTGCACGAGCAGGCCCTCGACCTCGGGGGTGAGCTGCCAGCCCACCGCCGCGGCCAGGTCGGCATCGAAGCCGCTGGCCGTCGTGCTGGCCGGCAGCTCGCAGTGCGTCGCGCCTCCCGGGCTCGGGTAGAACGCGCCCACCGCCCCGTCGTGGATCACGAAGAAGGCCAGCCCGACGGGGATGCCCGCCGCCGCGAGCAGCTCGGCCCCGGCGGGGAAGGCCGCCGCGAACAGGTACCTCGTCGGCACCGCCCGGTAGCGGCCGCCGCCGGCGCCGGCCCGGGTGAACAGCAGCCGGCAGCCGGGACACGAACAGAGGATGGAGCGGGTGTCCAGGTCGGTGATGTGCCCGTGCTCCTCGGCGATCCGCTCGCCGCAGAGCTCGCAGCGCGCGGCGCCGGGGCCGGTGCCGGGCGCGAGGTAGCGGCGCAGCGTCGCGGTCACGAGGTGCCCACCCCGACCACGGGGAGCAGGGCCCGCCCCGCGGCGAGGTCGCCCGGCGCGGCGGCCCCGGCCCCCTCGACCAGCACGGTCACCTCGGGGGCGGCCGTCTCGACGGCGTCCTCGACCGCGGCGACCACCGTCGGGCCGGGCGGCCGGCCCGACGAGCGGACGGTGACGACCGGATCTTCCTCCGTGCCGGTGATCTCGAAGCGGAGGGTGTGTGCCCCGGGGAGCTCCCCGAGCCGCGCGAAGGCCTCCTCGACCCGGCGCCGGGTGCTCACCGGGTGCAGGCCGTGCATGGCCAGCAGCGCCCCGAGGTGGGGCTCCGCCGCGAAGGCCCGCACGTTCTCCGCGCCCGCGATCGCCGTGAGCTGGGCCAGGCCCGCCCCGTAGAACTCCATCAGTGCTCGGACGATCTCCTCGGCCAGCACCCTGGTCCGGCTGTCGCCCAGCTGCTCCAGCCGGGTGAGCAGGTCGTCCACCCGGGCCGCCGCCGCGCGCGGGTCGACCGAGTTCCGCGGGCCGGCCGAGTCGCGCTCGGCCGGGGCCCGTGGGCCGGCCGCGCCCCGCGGGTCCGTGCTCGCGACCGCCGTCCCCACTGCCATCGTGATCACCCGGCGGGGGTGAAGGTGTGCGGGGTGTGGACGACGTCCAGCGTGCGCCCGGCGCCGGTGTGCATGTGCACCCCGCAGGGCAGGCACGGGTCGAAGCTGCGGACAGTGCGCATGATGTCTATCCCCTTGAACGACTCCGGCGGGTTCTGCTCGAAGATCGGGGTGTTCTGCACCGCGTCCTCGTACGGGCCGGGCGTGCCGAACACGTCGCGCACGCTGGCGTTCCACGGCGTCGGCGGGTACGGGTGGTAGTTCGCGATCCGGCCGTCCCGGATGATCATGTGGTGCGACAGCACCCCGCGGACGGCCTCGGTGAACCCGCAGCTCACGGCCTCGTCGGGGACGTCGAAGGACTCCCATGTCTTCGAGTGGCCCGCCCGGACCTCGGCCAGCGCCTGCTCGGCGAAGTACAGCGCGCAGGCCGCCGCGTACGCCTGGAAGTAGGTGCGGGCGCGGTTGCGCTCCAGGGTGTTGCTCCAGCGGGGGATCGTCCACTCGTAGGTCCGCTCGCCGACCGTCGCCGACCTCGGCAGCGTGATCCGCACGCTGTGCCCGGTCGCGCGGACGTGGCCGATGTCGACCAGCCCGGACAGCGCCGTGCTCCACAGCCGGGCGATCGGGCCGCCGCCGGTGTCGAGAGGCAGGTGGTCGATGCCGTCGAACCAGCGCGGCGACATCACCCACGAGTACTTGTCGTCGAAGTCGCGCCGGCTCGGGTGGGGGATGGTGGTCTGGTTCCACGGGTGCCGCCGGTCGACCGGGTTCCCCAGCGGGTCGTGGGTGACGAACAGCGGCTGGTCGTCCCAGTCGTCGTAGTACGAACTGCCCAGCAGGACGCGGATGCCGAGGTTGATGTCGACGAGGTTGTTCGTGACCAGGTTGCCGTCGACGACCACCCCCGGGGTGACGAACATGCTCCGGCCCCAGTCGGCCATGTTCCGGTAGGTGAAGTCGCACCGCTCCGGCTCGTTGAACGCCCCCCAGCAGCCGAGCAGGATCCGCCGCCGGCCGACCTCCTCGTAGCCGGGCAGCGCCTTGTAGAAGAAGTCGAAGAGATCGTCGTGCATCGGGACGACGCGCTTGAGGAACTCGATGTAGCGCATCAGCCGGGTGAGGTAGTCCGTGAACAGCTGGACGGAGGCCACCGTGCCCACGCCACCCGGGTAGAGCGTGGATGGATGGACGTGCCGCCCCTCCATCAGGCAGAACATCTCGCGGGTGAGCCGGCTCATCCCCAGCGCCTCGCGGTAGAACTCGCCCTCGATCGGGTTGAGGGCGTGCATGATGTCGCCGATGGTCCGGTACCCGTGCTCGTCGGCGTGCGGCGACTCGGTGGCCCAGGCCAGCTCGAGTACCTCAGGATTGGTCTCGCCGACCATCTTCTCGCAGTAGTCGACCCCCACCAGGTTCTCCTGGTAGATGCAGTGATCGAACATGTACTCGGCGGCCTCGCCCAGATTGATGATCCATTCGGCGAGCGGCGGCGGCTTCACGCCGTACGCCATGTTCTGCGCGTATACCGAGCAGGTGGCGTGGTTGTCACCGCAGATGCCGCAGATCCGGCTGGTGATGAAATGGGCGTCGCGGGGGTCCTTGTCCTTCATGAAGATGCTGTAGCCGCGGAAGATGGACGACGTGCTGTGGCACTCGACCACCCTGCGCGCCGGCCAGTCGATCTTCGTGTAGATGCCGAGGCTCCCGACGATGCGGGTGATCGGGTCCCACGACATCTCCAGCAGGTGGGCGTCCCGGGCATCGGTTGCCGTGTGCGCCGAGGTGGTCGTCATGTCAGCACCTTCTCCCGCGCGCGATCGTCGTCCTGGCCTGCGTGGACGTCCCGGCGCCGCCAGTGCGGTTCGACGTCCGCCTTACGCATCGTGATGGCGCGCAGTCTGCGGATGACCGCGCCGTACAGGCCGCTCGCGGTGGTCGAGACGTGGGCGCCGGGCGGCTCGTCCATGAACGGCATGAAACGGTCCGGGAAGCCCGGCATCGTGCATGCGATGCAGATCCCGCCGACGTTCGGGCAGCCGCCCACCCCGTTGATCCAGCCGCGCTTGGGGACGTTGCACTTCACCACCGGGCCCCAGCAGCCGATCTTCACCAGGCACTGCGGGGTGCCGTACTCCGTGGTGAACTGACCTTCCTCGTAGTACCCGGCCCGGTCGCAGCCCTGGTGCACGGTGGCGCCGAACAGCCAACGCGGGCGGAGCTGGTCGTCAAGGGGGATCATCGGCGCCTGCCCGCTCGCCTGGTAGAGCAGGTAGGTGATCGTCTCCGACAGGTTGTCCGGCTGGACGGGGCAGCCCGGAACGCACACGATGGGGATCTGCGCCTTGGACTTCCAGTCCCAGCCGAGATAGTCGGGCACCCCCATCGCCCCGGTCGGATTCCCGGCCATCGCGTGGATGCCGCCGTAGGTGGCGCACGTTCCCGCGGCGAGGATCGCCAGTGCCTTCGGTGCAAGCCGGTCGAGCCAGGTGCTGGTCGTCACCGGCTGGCGGGTCACCGGGTCGTTCCCGAAACCGCTCCAGTAGCCGCCGTTCGTGATCAGGTCCTCGTTCGGAATGGACCCCTCGACGACCAGGACGAACGGATCGAGCTCGCCGTGGTCGGCCCTGCGGAACCAGTCGATGAAGGTGTCGGCGCCCTGCTCCGGCCCGGACTCGAAATCGATGAGCGGCCAGTGGACGCTCACCTTCGGCAGACCCGGCAGGGTGCCCAGAACGATGTCCTCGATGCTGGGCTGGGTGGCTGCGGTGAGCGCGACCGAGTCCCCGTCGCAGCTGAGTCCGGCGTTGATCCAGAGAATATGGATCGGATCCTCGACTGTGGACACGGTTCTCCCACCCCTTCCGGTCGTTCACCGGTCATTCACACGACGGCGATCGCCTCCCCGGCGTGCACCAGGACGGTGTCGCCGGCCTGCGCCTGCACAAGCGCGATGCTGATCTCCTCGACGCCCGCCGACGCCCGCGCCAGGGCCAGCCCGCCCTCCTCCAGGCGGACGATCTCCATCTCGATCACGCCGTCGGAACAGGTCACGCAGGAGCCCGTCGTCGCGGCGGCCGGGTGGCCGGCGGCCAGATCGGTCAGCTCGCCGGCAGGGTGGCAGGGCGGGGCGCTCGGACCAGATACCTCAGCAGGGTCCTTGCAGCGCGTGTTCATGAGCTAACGGTACGTCTGTGGTGTGGGCGGCACCACCGGGCGCCGCGGGGCGCCTCGCCGGCACCCGGCCGCCTCGTCCGGGCGGCGGGCCATACCCTCGAGGCATGGTCTTCGCCCGGTTGCGTGATCTTGTCGCCGGCGGTGGCGTCGCGGTGCTCACCGGAGCGGGGATGTCGACCGACTCGGGAATCCCTGACTATCGGGGGCCGAACGGCTCGCTGCGCCGGCACACGCCGATGACCTACCAGCAGTTCAACCGGGACCAGGCGGCCCGGCGCCGGTACTGGGCGCGCAGCCACCTCGGCTGGCGCCACGTCGCCGGGGCGCGCCCCAACACCGGGCACCGCGCTCTGGCGGAACTGGAGGCCGCGGGCCTGCTCGACGGCGTCATCACCCAGAATGTCGACGGGCTACACCGGGCCGCCGGGTCGCTCCGGGTCATCGACCTGCACGGCGAGCTCGCCCGGGTCCGCTGCCGGGCCTGCGGGGCGCTCAGTGCGCGGGCCGAGCTCGACCGCCGCCTGCGCGCGGTGAACCCGGGCTTCGCCACCGGGGTGGCCGCCGCGTCGCCGCTCGGCGCCGAGGTCAACCCGGACGGCGACGTCACCCTCCCCGACGAGGCGATCGACGGTTTCGTCGTAGTGGGGTGCGCCGGCTGCGGGGGCGACCTGGAGCCCGACGTGGTCTTCTTCGGCGCCACGGTGCCGCCGGCGCGGCTGGCGTCCGCGGTCGCGCTGGTCGAGAACGCCCGCGGGCTGCTCGTGCTCGGTTCGTCGCTGGCCGTCATGTCGGGCTACCGGTTCGTACTGCGGGCGGGAGAGCTCGGCATCCCGGTCGGGATCGTGAACCAGGGCCCGACCCGCGGCGACGCGCGGGCGGAGTTCACCGTCGACTCGCCACTGGGCGCCGTCCTGCCCCGCCTCGCCGCCGAGCTGCTCGGCGCGGCCGCCTGATGGCCACTGATGCGGATCACCCCGTCGGGGATCGCGCGGAGCTGACCCTGCGCGCCGCCGGGCCGGGCGACGTCGCCGCGCTTGTCGAGCTGATCGAGTCCGCGTACCGGGGCGAGCACAGCCGGGTTGGCTGGACCACCGAGGCCGACCTGCTGGGCGGCCAGCGCACCGACCCGGAGATGCTTGCCGCCGCGCTCGCCGAGCCCGACATCCGGATGCTCCTCGCGCTCGGCCCGGCCGGGGAGCCGGTCGGCTGCTGCCAGCTCCAGCGGCGCCCGGACGGCGCCTACTTCGGCATGTTCGCCGTCCAGCCGGACATCCAGGGGCGGGGGATCGGGGACCGTCTGCTCACCGCCGCGGAGGCACTCGCCCGCGACGAGTGGGCGGCGGCCCGGATGGAGCTGTACGTCATCTCGCTGCGCGCCGAGCTGATCGCCTGGTACGAGCGGCGCGGCTACCGGCGTACGGACCGCCACGAGCCCTTCCCCTACGGGGACACCCGGTTCGGCGTGCCGCTGCGCGACGACCTGGTCTTCGCCGTCCTGGAGAAGGACCTCGGCCACCGGGTCGACGTCGGCGGCCTCGCGCTGCACGTCGAGACCTGGACGGGCCAGGCGCATTCATCCACCCCGCTGCTGCTCCTGCACGGCATCGGTGGGAGCACCAGGGACTGGGCCGGGGTGTCCCGCGAGCTCGCCGGCGCCGTGTCGAGCCGGGTCGTGGCCTACGACCACCGCGGCCACGGAACCAGCGGGCGGGCGGCCCGCCCGGAGTACACCTTCGACCACCTCGTCCGCGATCTCGAGACCGTCGTCGCGACGCTGGAGCTGGCGCCGCTGCACCTGCTGGGGCATTCGATGGGCGGGGTGATCGCGCTCCGGTACGCGCTGGCCCACCCCGAGGCCGTCCGGTCGCTGATCCTGATGGACACCGCCGCGGCGCCGGCAGCGGGTGATCATCTGCTGTCCCGGCTGGGCATGGGCGCGCTCATGGAGGGCATCGCCGCCGCGACCGCGCTGCTGGGGCATGGGGACCACGCCGACCCCGCCGCCCTCGCCGCCTTCGGCCACGAGCTCAACGCCTACCCCTCGATGATCGACCGGCTGGGCGAGATCCGCTGCCCCACGACGGTCATCGTCGGCGAGCGGGACGTCCTGCTGCGCGGTGCCGCGCGGGATCTGGCCGGCGCCATCGAGGGTGCCCGGCTCGCGGTGATCGCCGGTGCCGATCACAACCCGCAGGCCAGTCACCCGCAGGCCTGGCTCAGCGCGGTGGAGCGGCACGCCGCCTTCTGAGAACCGCGGCCATTCATTTTCCGGCCCGGTGGCGGTGGCCGCGGTTGGCAGTGTCCACGGTCACGGGTTCTTCGCACGCCAGAATTTAGGACGTACTGAGATTTCGGGGCGGGATGGTGGCCTGCTTGGCAGCCCGTGTTCGGTCAATGGAGAATGGGTTCATGGCCGCTGGCGAAGATCCGCATCTGTCGTTGGTACGACCTGTCGAGCCCACCCCGCCGGACGGCTGCGGAGAGTGTCTGCGGGTCGGTTCGCAATGGGTGCACCTCAGGCTGTGTCTCACATGTGGCAATGTGGGGTGCTGCGACTCCTCTCCGTCGCGGCACGCCCGTGCCCATGCGCACACCCACGAGCACCCCATCGTCCGCTCGTACGAACCGGGCGAGGACTGGCGCTGGTGCTACGTCGACGAGGCCTACGTCTAGCGGGCACGGCTGCTTGGTCGGGCCCCACCTCCGCCGGGCCCGCTCCCTGGAAGAGGAGCGGGCCCACCGACCCGCCGGTGGGCTAGCGGCCGACCGGATGGCGCTGGTGGCGGTTCGCCCACAACGGCGCGACGAGCGCGACCAGGGCAACGGCGACGCCGACCTGAAGAATGTGCCGAATCCAGTCGATGCCCGACGTGTTACGCACGCCGATTGCGCTGGCGATCACGTTTCCGACCAGGGCGCCGACTATACCGACGACCACGGTGAGCCAGATTGGGATATCCTGCCGCCCGCGCATGATAAGTCGTGCGAGAAGACCGATGACGAGACCTGCCAGCACTATCCAAACAATTTGAAACACGACGGACGGCCCCCCTGGGTCGGGTGATGACTACCCCTCGGGTGTCCCCTCCTCGCAGGCATCGCAAACTGTGTCGTCGACCAGACAGGAATAATACGGATGACGTTGATGGCGGAACGCAGTGAGAACGGCGCTCCGTTCGACACGGGTGTTCGGCTGCTTGCGCCGGACGGCACTCTCGTCGACGACCCGCGTTTCACTGTGCGTGCTGACTCCCGGCAGACGGAGTCGTTCTACCGGGAGATGGTGCGGGCGCGCCGCCTCGACGAGGAGGCCACGGCGCTGCAACGCCAGGGCGAGCTGGTCCTGTGGATTCCGCTGCGGGGCCAGGAGGCCGCCCAGGTGGGCTCGGCGGCCGCCGCCGAGCCGGGGGACTTCCTCTTCCCCAGCTATCGCGAGCATGCCGTGGTCTGGCACCGCGGCATCCCCCCGGTCGAGGTGCTGCGCCTGCTGCGGGGCGTCACGCACGGCGGCTGGGATCCCGAGGCGTACAACGTGGCCAACTACGTGCTCGTGCTGGCGTCGCAGACCCTGCACGCGGTGGGCTACGGCCTGGGCGTCCGCCTCGACGGCGCAGCCGGCCAGGTGGTGATGGTCTACCTCGGTGACGGCGCGATGAGCCAGGGCGACGCGAACGAGGCGTTCGTCTGGGCCGCGAGCTTCGGCGCGCCGGTGGTGTTCTTCTGCCAGAACAACCAGTGGGCGATCTCCACACCCAGCGCGCGCCAGTCACCCGTGCCGCTGGCACGCCGCGCGGCGGGCTTCGGCTTTCCGGGCGTGCGGGTGGACGGCAACGACGTGCTGGCGGTGCATGCGGTGACCACCTGGGCCCTGGAGCACGCCCGCTCGGGTCAGGGCCCCGTCCTGATCGAGGCGAACACCTACCGGATGGCGCCGCACACGACGTCCGACGACGCCAGCAGGTACCAGGAGGCCGCCGAGGTCGCGGCGTGGCGGGCGCGCGACCCGATCGACCGGGTCGCGCTGCTGCTCGGCCACACGCACGACCCGGCCTGGTTCGAGGGTGTGCGGGCGGAGGCGGAGGAAGCCGCGGCCACGCTGCGCCGGGAGTGCCTGGCCCTGCCCGACCCGGCCCCGCGGACCCTGGTGGATCATGTGCTGGTGGGTGGCTCCGCGCTACTTCGGGAGCAGCGGGGTGAGATCTGGGAGGGTTGACGCCGTGATAGACGTTGAGCTTCGCGGCGTGTCCGACCCCCGGCCCGCGGCCGGTGAGAGCCCCCAGCCCGACCAGCCGAACGCCGATCAGAGCACAGAGCAGAGCACCGCGCGCACTGGCGAGCGCCCCGGCGACCCCCAGATCGCCGTGGTGCGGATCGACCGGCCCGAGCGCCGCAACGCGCTGGACACCGAGCACTGCCTCGGCCTGCGCGCCGGCATCGGCCGGGCGCTGGACGCCGGTGTCCGTGCCGTGGTCCTCACCGGCTCCGGGACGAGCTTCTGCGCCGGCGCGGATCTCGACCAGGTCTACGGCGAGGCCTTCACCGACGCGCTCTACGGGGCGCTGCACGCGCTCACCGGCGCGCCCGTCCCGGTGATCGCCGCCATCAACGGCCCGGCCATCGGCGCAGGGCTGCAGCTCGCGCTCGCCGCGGACCTGCGTGTCGCCGTCGAGGAGGCCTCGTTCGCGGTGCCGACGGCGCGGCTCGGCCTGTCGGTGGACCCGTGGACGCTGCGCCGGCTGGCCGAGCTGGCCGGCGGCGGCGCGGCCCGCGCCATCGTGCTGGGCTGCGAGAGCGTCCCGGCGCGCCGGGCCTTCGAGCTGGGACTGGTCCAGCGCGTCGGCGGGCTCGACACCGCCCTCGCCTGGGCCCGGGAGATCGCCGGCCTCGCGCCGCTGACCCTCGCCTACTCCAAGCGCGCGTTCAACGCGGCCGCCGACCCCGAGACGGTGCGTCCCGGTGAGGTGATGGCCGCCTACCAGGCATGCTGGACCAGCGAGGACGCGCAGGAGGGCCGCCGCGCCCGGACCGAGAAGCGCGCACCGGTCTTCCAGGGCAAGTAGCTGACAGCCGGCCGCGTCAGGCGGGCGTCAGGCGGGCGAGGAGACGGGACGGGACGGGACGGTGGTCGCGATGGCGAAGTTCGAGACACGCAATCCGGCGACGGACGAGGTCATCGGGACCTACCTGGCGATGTCCGCCGACGACGTGGCGGCGAGCGTGCGGTCGGCCCGGGCCGCCGCGGGGCAGTGGCGGGCCGCGGGCTTCGCGGGCCGCCGCGCCGCCCTGCTGCGCTGGGACGCCTGGCTCGCCGCCCACGACCGCGACCTGATCGAGCTCATACACCTGGAGAACGGGAAACCGGAGATCGACGGCCGGCTCGAGCTCCTCCTGGCCTGCGAGCAGCTGCGCTGGGCGGCGCGCAACGCGCACCGGGTCCTGCGCGCCCGCCGGGTCCGCACCGGGCTCGTGCTGGCCAACCACAAGGCCCGCATCGACCACCTGCCCTACGGCGTGGTCGGCGTGATCGGCCCGTGGAACTACCCGGTCCTGACGCCGATGGGGTCCATCGCCTACGCGCTGGCCGCGGGCAACACCGTCGTGTTCAAGCCCAGCGAGCTCACGCCCACCGTCGGCGTGTACCTGGCCGAGGCGTTCGCCGCCGCGAACCCGGACCTGCCCCCCGGCGTGTTCACCGCGGTGACCGGGCTCGCCGAGACCGGGGCGGCGCTGTGCACGGCCGGCGTCGACAAGATCGCCTTCACCGGCTCGGCGGCGACGGCGCGGCGGGTCATGGCCACCTGCGCCGAGACGCTGACCCCCGTCCTCGTCGAGTGCGGCGGCAAGGACGCGGCGATCGTCGCGGAGGACGCCGACCTGGCCACCGCGGCACGCGCGGTGGCCTGGGGGGCGACGTCGAACGCCGGCCAGACCTGCGCCGGGGTGGAGCGCGTCTACGTCGTCGCCGGTGTCCGGGACGCCTTCCTCGCCCAGCTGCGCCGCGTCCTCGCCGACATCCGGCCCGGGTCGGACGCCGGCGCCGACTACGGCCCGATGACACTGCCCCGCCAGAGCGAGGTCGTCCGCCGCCACCTCGACGACGCGCTCGCCCGCGGCGGGACGGCGCTGCTCGGCGGCCCGGAGTCGGTGCGCGTGCCGTACATCGACCCGATCGTGCTCGTGGACGTCCCCGAGGACAGCGCGGCCGTGCGCGAGGAGACCTTCGGGCCGATGATGACCGTGCGCACCGTCGCCGACGTCGACGAGGCCGTCGCCCTGGCGAACGGCACCGCCTACGGCCTCGGCGCGACCGTGTTCTCCCGGGCCCACGGCGAGGAGATCGCCGCGCGTCTCGACGCCGGGATGGTCTCGGTCAACGCGGTGCTGTCGTTCGCGGCGATCCCGGCGCTGCCGTTCGGCGGGAGCGGCGACAGCGGGTTCGGCCGGGTCCACGGCGCCGCCGGCCTGCGGGAGTTCGCCCGGCCGCGCTCGGTGGCCACCCGCCGGGTGGGCCTGCCCTGGGTCAACGCGACCAGGTTCAACCCTGCCCCGGGGACGTCCGCGGTGCTGAGGTGGCTCATCCGGCTCCGTCACGCTGTGGGGGGTCACGGGGCGGGGCGTCCAGACGCGGGCCGGCGCGATCCGTCGGGCCAGGGCCAGGGCCAGGGCCGTCGGCCGGCGCGAGCAGCCAGGCGAGCAGCTGGCAGCTGACGCCGGGGACGGCCGGCAGCCCCAGCTTCGCCCGCAGACCCGCCAGCACACCCACCTCGACCGGCTGCCCGCGCAGCGCGAGTACCAGTGCCGCGCGCTCCCGCTCGTCCAGCCGGAGCAGGTCCGGCGCGCGTTCCGGCCGGGTCACCAGCCGGCGGGCGACGTCGCCGTCGACGACGATCTCGCCCCGCACCAGCCGGCTCAGCGTCGAGCGCAGGACGTCGCGCTGGGTGATGTTGGACTTGAGCGCGTAGCCGGTTCCCGGCAGCGCCCCGCCGAGCAGCTCGGTGGCGTAGGGGGCCTCGTCGTCGGCGGAGAACACCAGCACCGCCACGTCCGGGCGGAACGCCTTGATCCGCCGCGCGGTGCGCAGCCCCTCGTCGGTGCCGGTGGGCGGCATCCGCATGTCGACCAGGGCGACGTCCACCGGGGCGGTGGCGGGTGTGGCCATCACCACCGAGACCAGGTCGGCGCCGCGTTCCACCACGGCGACGACGTCCACGCCGAGGCTGGTCAGCAGCGCCCGCAGGCCCTCGCGGAAGTGCGGGCTGTCGTCGGCGATCGCTACCCGCACGGGACCGTCACCCGGGTCGTGGTGGCGCCGCCGGCGGCACCGCGTACGGCGACCCAACCGCCCAGCGCCCGGGCGTGGTCGGCGGCGGCGCGTACCCCGCCGGCCACCGGCACCGCGCAGGTGACCTCGCCGACGAGCATCGCGCCCTCGGCGCGCACCTCGACCCGGGCGGCCCCCCACTCTCTCCTGCCCGCCGTCGGCCCCGCCGCGGCTGGTCCCGCCGCCAGCCCTGACACGCCCGGCCCCACCGCCAGCTCTGACACCACCGGTCCCGCCGCGGCCGGCTCCGGCATCCCCGCGGCCGTGTCCGGCGGTGGAACCGCGTCGGCGGCCGCGATGGCGCGCAGCGCGGCGGCGAGCGCCGCGTACATCGCCCGCTCGGCCGTCGTGTCGAAGCGGCCGGCGGGCACCCGCAGCAGGCTCGGGCCGCCCAGCCCCAGCCCCGCGGCGAGACTCTCCAACGCCGGGAGCAGGCCGTCCCGCTCCAGGACGGCGGGATGGGCCTCCCGGGCGATGTCGGCGAGCTCGCCGTGCGCCGCGCGCAGCCCCTCGCCGATTTCCGCCAGGGCCCGCGCGGTGGCCGGTTCCGACACCGTCCGGGCGACGTCCCCCGCCGCCGCGGCGAGCTCGGCCAGGCGCCGGCGGACGCCGTCGTCCAGCTCCCGCCCGACCAGCGCCCACTCGTGGGCCTGCGTGCGCGCGGCCCGCCGGCGTTCCTCACCCAGGCGGACGAGCTGCGCGCGCAGGCCGCTCTGCGCCCGCGCCTGCTCCAGCGCCGCGGCCGCCGCGGCCAGCGCCGCCGCCACCTGCCGCCGGTGGCAGCGCAGGACGGGATCGATGCTCAGCACCGCGACCGGCGCGCCGGCCGCGGACCGCACCGGGACGTACCAGCGCTGTTCCGGGCCCGGCCGGTCCGACCGTTCCCCCCGGTGGTCCTCCGGGGGGAGGTCCACCACCTGGCCGTGCAGATCCACCAGCACCTCCGTGTCCGGCTGGTGGCAGGTGTCCGGCTGGCGGTAGTAGACCTCGAGGGTGGCGTCGCGCAGCAGGGCCCGCAGCGCCGCCCGCACCGACGCCGGTGTCGGCGACCCGATCTCCCGGCCGAGCCGGTCGGCGGTCGTCGCCAGCAGCAGCCGGCGGTGGGCGCCGACGGCGAGCAGCGCGACGGGGGTGACGATCGACGCGGCCCCCTGCAGCGCGACCGCGTCCTCGACGCGGCCCAGCTCGGGTTCGGCCATCAGGCCCGGGTAGGTCACCGCGGTGACGAGCGCCACGAAGCCCGCCGAGAGCAGCACCGGACCGGCGACGACCCGCTCCAGGCCCCGCGCCGCCCGGATCCGGGCGACCGCCAGCAGCACGAACGTCACGGGCACCAGGACGTAGAGGACGAGCAGGACGTCCAGCGCCGCCTCGAAACGGGCCCGGCCGACGAGCAGCGGCGCGGGCCACAGCACACCGTCGGTGAAGCCGTTCCAGGACGGCCGGGAGATGACGACCGTCAGCACCTGCCCGCCCAGCAGGATCACCGCCGCGGATGTGACCCACCACCGGTCGGCCCGGCCGCGCAGGGTGTTCCCCGGGTAGAGCAGCAGCCCCCAGGCGTAGGCCACCCAGTAGACGGACTGGCCGAGGACGGCGATCAGCGGCAGCGGGCCGACGTCCCAGCTCATCAGCCAGGTCAGCGGGCAGCACAGGCCGCCGAGGGCCAGCAGCTCCCCACACCGGCGTGACGACGGGTCGCCGCGCAGCAGCATGCCGGCGACGACCAGCGCCACCGCCACCGCCACGTTCGGGACGGCGGCCAGCCGGTGGCGCTCCCAGTACGGCCACCCGGCGGCAACGGTCGCCGCGGCCACGAGCAGCGTCGTGGCCGTCGTCGAGGCGGCGAGCCGCGCCGTCGCGGAACGCCCGGAGCCGACCGGCATCCGTCAGGTGTACCCGAGCGAACGCGGGGTTCCTACCGGATGTCCCCCGGAACGGCCCCGGGTTATCCCGGTGCGTGACCGGGCCGTCCGGGGGACGTGAGAAGATCCGGTGTGCGTGTTGCGATCGCCGAGGACAGTGGGCTCATCCGGGAGGCGCTCAGCGTTCTGCTCGCGACCATCGGGGTGGAGGTCACCGCCTCCGTGCCGACCGGGACGGAGCTGCTCGCCGTCGTGCGGGACGCCCCGCCCGACGTCGCGATCGTGGACATGCGGATGCCCCCGACCAGGACCAACGAGGGGCTGCTGACGGCCCGCGCGCTGCGGCAGGCGCACCCGGGGATGGGCGTCCTGGTGGTCACCGCGCACGACGACGACCCGTTCGCCGCGGACCTGTTCGCCGGTGGCGCCGCCGGCATCGGGTACATGCGCAAGGACAACATCACCAACCGGCAGGCGTTGAAGGACGCCCTCGAGCGGCTCCGCGAGGGGCAGCCGGTCATCGACTCGCACATCGCCGCGCGGCTGCTCGCAGGCTACCCGCAGTCGCAGCGACTGAGCGGGCTGTCGGAGCGCGAGCGCCGCATCCTCGAGCTGATGGCCCAGGGCCTGTCGAACAGCGGGATCGCTCAGCGGGTGCACCTGAGCCCGAAGACGGTCGAATCCCACATCGCGAGCATCTTCACCAAGCTGGGGCTGCGGCCGGAGCCAACCGAGAACCGCCGGGTGCTCGCCGTCCTGGCCTGGGCGGACGCCGCCCGCCACGGCTGAGCCCGCCCGCCACGGCTGAGCCCGCCGGCCACGGCTGAGCCCGCCGGCCACGGCTGAGGCCGCCGCCACGCCTGCCGCCGGCCACCCGCCGGCGCCACGGTGGGCGGATTCGGTCGGCTCTGCGGGCCCGACCGCTTACACTCAGATGATCTTATCGTCGTCGTGCGAGGTGCCATGAGCGGGTCGGACGCCCTGAATCGCGTCATCACGTTCTGTGGGAAGTGCAGCTGCGGCTGCCCGGAGCTCTACATCGACCACCACGCCGCGGCCGACCGCCGGGTCGTCCTCACCGACGACTTCGGCCAGCGGATCCAGATGAGCATCGAACAGCTGGAAGTCATCGTCGACGAGGCTCGGGCGGGTCGCATCAGCTCGCTGGTGGCCGCCGAGCTCGCCGCTGGGGGGTGACCCACCGCCACCCGGTGGCCGCGGACCTGGTTCCGCTGGCCGGTCCGCTGGCCGTAGCCGCCGGCGTGGCCTCAATCATCGTCGCAATGATCCACTTGTGGCGGATGCGCGCCCTGTTCCGCCGCCCGGTGGCGGCGGACGGGCCGCGTACGCACGCGTCCGCCGCGGACGGCTGGATCGAGGGCGGGCACGTGCTGGTCGCGGCCGGGATGGCGGTCATGTTCACCGGCCCCGCCCGGCTCGTCGGCTCCTGGCCGTTCCTCGCGCTGTACCTGGCGTTGACGGCGGCGCTGCTCGTCGGGCTCGTCACCCATCCCCGGTGCAGTGCGCCGGGCATGTGGTCCTGCTGTGCGCTGCTCGTCGTGGAGGCGGCGGCGATGGCGTGCATGTCCGGGGCGGCCTGCGTCGCCGGCTGGCCGCTGCGCACCGACGGGGCGATCGGCGCCTGGTGTGTCGTCATCTTCGGCGGGGCGTGCCTGGCGGCGCTGGCCGGCCCGTCGGCGCGCCGGTTCGCCGCGCCGCCGCCGGCGCGCCCGCGCGTCCGTGAGCTGGCCGCCCGGCTAATCCGGATCTTTCCGGAACCGGTCGTCCCGCGCGGATCCCGACTGATCATGTCGGGTGGAATGATCCTGATGCTCCTCGCCCGTACCTGATCGCCCACTCCCGTACCCCCCGGGTGACCTGCTCCGAAACCGCGCATTCCACTCCCTGAGCGGGCGGCGAGCCCGAAGTGCGCCTACGGTCGGCCGGTCGGCAGATACGAGGCCCAAGGGGGCGGTCGCCATGCGTCGAGTCGTGTTCATCTCCGTACTGGCCGCCGCGGTCATCTTGAGCGGGGCGGCGTCTGCGGTGTCCGCCGCGCCGACCGCGGTGCAGTCACCCCCGGCCGCCACACCGGGCGCCGCGCGCAGCCCGGGTGCTGTGGCCAGCTCAGGTGCCGTGGCCAGCCCGTCAGGCCCTGGCAGCTCGGCCGTCGTGGCCGGTTCGTTGAGCCTGGCGGAGGCGTCGGGCCTTGTCCGCGGCCGTGGTTACACACCGATCACCACGGACGGCTACGAGCCCACCCACGATCTCAGCGTGATCGTCGGGCGGCTGTCCACCTCGGTGGACGGCCATCCGCAGCAGGCCTTCTTCTTCCACCGCGGCCGGTTCGTCGGGACGGACGCCGTCGCGAGCGCGGGCGTGCGGTGGGTGTGGTCGACCAGCGAGGTGGTGGCGCTGCAGTACGACCTGTACCGCCCGGCGGACCCGATGTGCTGCCCGAGCGCGGGCGCGGCGAGCGTGCGGTTCCGCTGGGACGGCACGTCGGTCGTGCCGCTCGACCCGATCCCGACCAGCAAGTGGACCGCCGCCGAGAGCCGCCGCTGACCAGCGACGCAGTGCCGGTGGGACCGCCGGCGGGTGGGACCGCCGCCGCGGCCGGGCCCGGGTCAGCCCCCGGGCCCGGCCGCGCTGGTCACGCCGGAGGTCAGTGGCCCTCGGCCGCCTCGACCAGCTCGGTGAGCACCCCGCCGAGGCCCTTCGGGTGCATGAACGCGATCCGGCTTCCGGATGTCCCGTGCACCGGCGTCTTGTTGACCAGGTCGAACCCGGTGACGGTGAGCGCCGCCAGCGCCGCGTCGATGTCCGCCACGCCGTAGGCGATGTGGTGGATGCCGGGGCCCTTCTTCGCCAGGAACTTCCCGACCGGGGTGTCCGGGCGCACCGGCTCGAGTAGCTGGACGTAGGAGCCGCCCGTGTCGCCGTGGTGCACCAGCAGCATCGCCTCGCGCACGCCCTGCGCCTCGTTCGTCTCCTGATGCGCGACCTTCAGGCCGAACGCCGCCTCGTAACGAGGGATGGCCTCCTCCAGCGAGGCCACGGCGATTCCGACATGGTCGATCCTGGTCAGCACAAAAATCGCTCCTGCCTCGTGGACGGGCGGCCCTGGTCGCGTCCTGCCTGGCGGGCCAGAACTCCGAGCCTGCCCGGATCCGGCCCGGCGGTCCACTGAAGCGGCAGGTCGGCCGTGTCGGGCGCGCCACCCCCGCCCGGCCACGGGCTTGGCCACGCCGCCCGGTCGCCGCCCCGTCGCGGCCCGGCACCGGCGTGCCCGGGCCGCGACGTGGACGGCTCGACGGCCGCGCGCCGCCCCTGGATCAGGCGAACAGCCTGTCGTGGGTGAGCGGGCCCACGACGCCGTCCGGGACGAGGCCGTTCTTCTTCTGGAAGTCGACGACCATGTGGTTGGTCTGCGGACCGAACCGGCCGTCGATGGTGATCGGGTAGCCGATGGCGGCGAGCCGCTTCTGCACCAGCGCCACGTCCCAGCGGACGCCCTCGACCCCGAGCCGCATGTAGCCCGAGCTGGCGGGCGCCGGTGCCGTCGCGGCCGGTGCGGCCGGTGCGGCCGGCGTGACGGCCGAGATCGTCCGGGCGCCGGTGCCGCTGCCCACCGCGGCCGCCGCCGCGGCGCCGCGGGCCAGGTACTTCACGTGCATGCCGTTCTTGTAGGCGCTCCAGGCACCGATGCCCTGGCTGGCGCATACCTGCCGTGCGGCCCAGGCGTTGACGTTCGGGTCGTAGAGGTTGCGGCTACCGACCCAGCTCGAGTGCGCGCGCATGTTGATCTGCCAGAGGCCGCGGGAGTCCTCACCGACCGTCGCGTGGGCCGTTGTGTTGCCGCCCGACTCGGCCAGCGCCACCGCGACCCAGGTGCTCAGCGGAATCCCGCGGCAGGACGGCAGGCCCGCGTTCTGCGCCGCCTGCGCGATGGTGACGTCGGAGACGGTGGCCGCGCTCGCCGGGCCCGCGGTGAACATCAGGCCCGCCGACGCGCCGATGACGCTCGCCGCGGTGACCACGGCGGCGCGGCCTCGCCCGGGTCCCCGTCCGGAGGTGTTCGGACGGCTGGACCTGCGGTGCTTTCCATGCGACATCTAAGAATCTCGTTTCTGCTATGAAGAACAGAGCTTCTGAATGTCCGGATGGGAAATTGATCCGTACACGGATCAAAAAGTTACGGCAACGATTCGCCCGGCGAGGGAAGCATGGCTCAGTGCGCCGGCGTTCTGTCGGCGTAAAAGTATTCCGGACCTGGTGGGTCTAGATTTCCTGCGTCAACCCCGGGATGCGGGCACTGTGCGGCCGCGGCGGCTGCCCGAGGGACGGGTGAAAGGCCCGCCTGGGTGATCCAGACATGCGTGCGTACACGACGATCCTTCCCGTACGCCTGCGAGGTTAGCTGTCGGGTTCGGGCCGGGAAGCCCGGTCGGCCTTTACCGCATCTGCGGCGCGGTCGACTTCACCCCGAGGACGGCCGCCCGTGCGCGGGTGGCCGTCCGGAGGAACGTGGTTCCCCCGCTTCTGCCCTGCTGATCGCTAGGAGGGGACGACGGGCCTAGGGCAGAACTCGGCGTACGGCCCGTCGCTTGCTGCGAGCCAGGACACCGTAACGAACTACTAAGGGTAATCGCAAGTACTAATTTTCTTGTACCGACGGCGCATCCTGGTCACGATGCGTACACAGAATCGAGATCGAGACACTCCGGGCAGTAACCGGCGACGCTGCGGCGCGGGCATCCGCCCGGACGTCGCCACACCCGGCGCGGACGGCGACCGGGGCTGCGGGGGAGCTGGGCCGGGCATGCCTCGGCCCGGGCGCCTTCGTGCGCGCCCGGGCCGAGGGTGAGGGGGAGTCAGCGGTGCCGTTGGGTCGGCCGGCTGGAGGTTCCCCGCTGGGTCGGTCAGACCCAGCCGGGCATCGGGTAGGCCGACATCAGGTCCCTGACCTCGCCCGCGATCCGCTCGATGGTCGCCTCGTCCGCGTCGCCGGCGGCCTTGACGGCCTCGTCGATCCAGGCGGCGAGGGTGGGCATCTGCTCCGGACGCAGCCCGCGGGTCGTGATCGCGGCGGTTCCCAGGCGCACCCCGGACGGGTCGAACGGCTTGCGCGGGTCGAACGGCACCGTGTTGTAGTTCAGCTCGATCCCGGCCCGGTCGAGTGCCTTCGCCGCCGGCTTCCCGGCGACTCCGCGACTCGTCAGGTCAATGAGGATGAGATGGTTGTCGGTGCCGCCGGTGATGAGATCGAAACCGCGTCCGGAAAGCGCCTCGGCGAGCGCCTTCGCATTCGCGACGACCCGGTGCGCGTACTCCCGGAAATCTGGTGTCGCGGCCTCCCGCAGGGCGACCGCGACGGCGGCGGTGGTGTGGTTGTGCGGGCCGCCCTGAAGGCCCGGGAAAACGGCCTTGTCGAGTGCCGTCGCGTGCGCGGCGTCCGACATGATCATGGCGCCGCGCGGGCCGCGCAGCGTCTTGTGCGTGGTCGTCGTGATGACCGGAGCGTGCCCGACCGGCGATGGGTGGGCGCCGCCGGCGATCAGCCCGGCGATGTGGGAGATGTCCGCGACGAGCACGGCGTCGATCTCGCGGGCGATCGCCGCGAACCCGGGAAAGTCGATGGTGCGGGGGATCGCCGTCCCGCCACAGAAGATCACCTTCGGCCGGTTCTCGAGGGCGAGGTCGCGGACCTCGTCCAGGTCGACCCGCCCGGTGTCCTGGCGGACCCCGTACCGGACCCCGCGGAACCAGCGGCCGGTCGCCGACACCGTCCAGCCGTGGGTCAGGTGGCCGCCGGAAGGCAGGCCCATTCCCATCACCGGGTCGCCGGGCTGCAGGAAGGCCAGGTAGACCGCGAGGTTGGCGGGGGAGCCGGAATACGGCTGGACGTTCGCGTGCTCGACGCCGAACAGCGACTTCGCCCGGTCGATCGCCAGCGTCTCGATCGGGTCGATGACCTGCTGGCCCTCGTAGTAGCGCTTGCCGGGGTAGCCCTCGGAGTACTTGTTCGTCAGCACCGAGCCGGACGCCTCCAGCACGGCGGTGGAGACGTAGTTCTCGGACGCGATCAGGCGGATTTTCTCGTACTGCCGCCGGGCCTCGGCCTCGACGAGGCCGCCGATCTCCGGATCGGCGGCGGTCAGGTGGGTCATCGCGGGCTCATGCATGTGTACCTCCACGCGGACAGACGTCTACGTCGGAGGCGCCCAGGCGCACGGCGCCGCCAGCAGCTTCGTCGCTTCCCGGTGGTTGCTTCCACCCGAGCGCGCCAGTCACGACCCTTCGCCCGCCATCGTAGTGGCTCGGTCCCGCTTCCCACCGGCGGGTGATCGGCGGCCCCTCCTCGGGTGCGCCGGCCCGCAATGGTGACGTTCGTCACGTCTGGGCTGTCGCTTCGGTTACGGATGGCATCCGAGCTGGCGGTTGAAGTCACCGGGATCGCTGCGCCGCCGCGGTGGTTAATGGCCGAAATGCCTGCCATCAAGAGGAATCTTTGGGAATCGGACATACCCGACAGATGGGATGGGGGCGGCTCCTTGCAGGTCATCGTCCCTGGTCAGCTGTTGACGCCGCCCCGGCCAATCGGGCATTGTCCACCTATGCGGTCGAGATTCCTCCCCGTGGCGTGTCGCTACGTGGACTACCGGCGGACGTCCAGCGCACTCTGTCGCTGACATTTCCGCTTCCGTATCGACCCCTCCGGCGGAAAGGTTCCAGCGGGAGACGCCGACCGCAGCCTGACCGTGCCATGTGATCGCGACCGTCGCTGCGGGTTTGCGGGGTCCAGCGTCACTGGCCAGGTCTCTCATCCCCGTTTCCACTCCACCCCTATCCATGTCTACCGAAGACATGTCCCAGGCGGAGCCCGAATTCAGGGCGTCGGTGACCGCTGATTGCGGCCTGCCTACGCATCGCTACGGGCCACGCCTGCTATTCCGCGCGCCCACTTTTCTGCGAAAGGACGACCGTCCCCCGTGAACGCACCTCTCCGAGCCGATTCGACGCTAATGGGCCGCCGTGGCTTCCTCGGTCTCGGCGTACTCGCTGGCTCCTCCCTGCTGCTCGCCGCCTGCGGCGACGACAGCGGTTCGGTCTCGTCCGCCGGCAAGGAGGGCGGGACGTTGCGTTGGGGCTGGTCGACCGTCACCTCCTGGGACCCGGTGACCTCGTCCGCGGGCTGGGACGTGCACGCGCTTTCATTGGCCTACGCCGCCCTCACCAAGCTCGACGAGAAGGGCAACCCGGTCCCGGCGCTGACCGAGTCGTGGAAGTACAACGCGGACGGGACCCAGGTGGCCTTCACCCTGCGGGCCGGCCTGACGTTCAGCGACGGCACACCGCTGAACGCGACCGCGGTCAAGAAGAGTCTCGAGCGGGGCAAGAGCTTCCCGGGATCGCTCGTCGCCGCGCAGCTCGCCACGGTGGAGTCGGTGGCCGCGGACGACGACGCCCGGACCGTCACCATCGAACTGGCCGCCACCGACTACCAGATCCCGAGCCTGCTCGCCGGCAAGACCGGCATGATCGTCAGTCCGACGGCCTTCGAGAAGGACGCGAAGGGGCTGGCCACCAAGCCGGTCGGGGCCGGGCCGTTCCGGCTCACCGAGTACGTGCCGAACCAGTCGGCGAAGCTCGTCCGGTTCCCCGAGTACTGGGACAAGGCGAACATCCACCTCGACGCCTTCGAGCTGTACCCGGCGCCGGAGGCGGCGACGGCGGTCCCGGCGCTGCAGTCCGGGCGGCTCGACGTCGCCCAGATCCCGGGCAGCCAGGTCGAGGCGGCGAAGGCCGCCGGCCTCGAGGTGCAGGTCATCCCCTCGCTGGTGACGACGGTTCTCGACGTGAACATCACCATGAAGCCGTTCGACAATCCGAAGGTCGTCCAGGCGTTCAAGCACGCCCTCGACCGCAAGGCGCTCGCCGACACCCAGACCTTCGGGCTCGGCGTGGTCAACTACCAGCCGTTCCCGCCGGGGTACGTCGGCCACGATCCGAGCCTGGACAACGCGTTCCCGTACGACCCGGCGAAGGCGAAGAAGCTGCTCGCCGAGGCCGGGTTCCCGGACGGCGTCGAGGTGCCGCTGACCACCACGGGCGTCAGCTCCGCTCTTGCCGAGCAGGTGCAGGCCCAGCTCGCCAAGGTCGGCGTGAAGCTCACCATCGAGACGATCCCGGCGGCGCAGGCCACCCAGATCATGTACATCCAGCACTCGAGGGCGCTGGCCACCGACGGCTTCGCCGGTCGTGACTCCGCTGTGCAGGCCTTCCAGGTGCTGTTCGGCGAGCAGGGCCTGATGAACCCCGGCCGGCAGACGCCCCCCGAGCTGACCGCCGCGCTGCAGAAGGTGCGGGAGACGCCGTTGGACGACCCGTCGTACCCGACGGTGCTCCGGGCCGCCACGAAGATCGCGGTCGAGAAGATGCCGAACATCTTCCTCTTCACCACGCCGCGTGTTCTCGCCCGCAAGAAGAGCGTCTCGGAGCTGGGCAGCTTCCTGGCAGTGCAGCGCTTCGAGGGCGTCCGGGTCGGGTAATGCCAGCCACCGACGGTGAGGGCACCAGATGACGACACTCGAGATCAGCCCGGCGGTCGAGCCGGCCGGCGCGGCGGCTGAGCCCCCGGCCGGCCGGCGGGCCGGCTGGGGCAGGGCATTCGCACGGCCGCTGCGCAGTGCGCTGTCGGTGGGCATTCCGGTGGTGCTGCTCTCCACCTTCATCACCTACGCGATGGGGGCTCTCACCGACACCAACCCGGCGGCCCAGGTGCTCGGCGAGACCGCGACACCGGCGGACATCGACCGGATGAACCACTACTTCGGGCTCGACCGGCCGCTGCTCGTCCAGTACTTCAGCTGGCTCGGCCGCGCCCTCACCGGCGACCTCGGGCGGTCCTACTTCACCACGCTCCCGGTCACCGACAGCATCACCCAGGCGCTGCCGGTGAACGTGTCGATCGCAGTCCTGTCCGTGCTGCTCGCCGTCCTGGTCGGCGGCGGGCTGGGCATCGGGGCGGCGCTGTCGTCCGGCGGCTGGTTCGACCGGGCGGTCACCATGCTGTGCTCGGCCGTGGCCACCGTGCCGCCGTTCGTCGTCGGCATCGGGCTGATCGTGCTGTTCTCGGTGACGGTCCCGATCCTTCCCTCCGGCGGCTACGTGCCGTTCACCGAGGATCCGGGCCAGTGGCTGCGGTTCGCCATCCTGCCGTCGATCGCGCTGTCGGTGGACGCCGCCGCCGGCCTCGCCCGCCAGCTGCGCACCTCCCTCGTCGGGGAGCTGCGGGCGAACTACATCACCGGGGCGGACGTCCGCGGGCTGACGAGGCGAAGGGTCGTCTTCGGGCACGCCCTGCGCAACGCCGCCGGGCCGGCGCTCACCCTCCTGGGTTACTCCATCCCGCAGCTCATCGGGGCCATGGTCGTCGCCGAGGCGGTCTTCAACCTGCCGGGCCTGGGCAAGCTCGGGCTCGACGCGGCGAGCAAGGGCGACATCCCGGTGATCCAGGGCGTGCTGGTCACCATGATCGGGCTTGTCGTGGTCTGCAACCTCCTGGTCAACGCCGCCCTGCTGCGACTGACACCGCACGCGAAGAGGCAGGAACGATGACGCGGAAGACAGCGGGCCCGTTGCGGCGGGCCGTGCGGCTGCGGTCCACGAAGATCGCGCTGGTGATCCTCGGTGCGGTCGCCGTGCTCGGGTTCCTCGGCGGCACGCTGGCGCCGTCCGACCCGCTCGCCCAGGACACCTCCAACCTGCTGGCCGGCCCGAGCGGCGCGCACTGGCTCGGCACCGACTACCTCGGGCGGGATGTGCTCAGCCGGCTGATGGACGCCACCGGCCGGTCGGTGGTCGGCGCCGTGGAGGCGGTCGCGGTGGCCTTCCTGCTCGGCGTGCCGGCCGGGCTGGGCTCGGTCGTCTTCGGCCGGGTCTTCGAGTGGGTGGCGCAGCGGCTGGTGGACGCGGTGATGACCCTGCCCTACATCATCTTCGCGATCGCCGTGACCGGGATCATCGGCAACGGCCGTGACCAGGCGATGCTCGCCATCGGGGTGCTGCTGGCACCGCTGTTCTTCCGGGTCACCCGCGCGGCGGCGCTCGGCTTCACCCGGGCCCAGTACGTCGAGGTCGCCGAGCTGCTCGGCGCGTCCCGCGGCTGGATCATCCGGACCCACATCTGGTCGAAGGTGCTCCCGACGGTCGCGGTCACCACCGCGCAGCTGTCCGCGGCCGCGCTGCTGGCCGTGTCCTCGCTGTCGTTCCTCGGCATCGGGGTGAAGCCGCCGGCCCCGACCTGGGGCGGGATGCTCTCCAGCGACCTGGGCTTCCTGGCCCAGCAGCCGTGGGCGCCGGCGATCCCGGCGCTGGCCATCATGCTGACCGCCGGCTCGCTGAACGCCATCGCCGACGCGATCCGCGACACCACGGGAATCGCGGTGGATCCGATCGGCCGCGGCGCGACCCGTCCGGACGCCGTGCCGGCGCTCCCGGGGGCTCCGGCCGTCCCGGGAGCGCCGGCCGTGGCCGTCCCCGAGCAGGAGGAGAGGATCCATGCCTGAGCCGGGAACCGGCCGGGGGGACCAGCTGCTGACGGTCGACGGCGTTCGGGTCGCCATCGGCGGCGGGCGGACCGAGGCCGTCCACGGGGTGTCGTTCGAGGTGCGGCGCGGCGAGGCGGTCGGGATCGTCGGGGAGTCCGGCAGCGGCAAGACGCTGGTCTGCCGGTCGGTGCTCGGGGTGCTCGCGCCCGGTTGCGCGGTGACCGCCGGCACGATCGACTTCGCCGGCACCTCGCTGGTCGGCCTGCCGCGCCGAGCCTGGGAGCAGCTGCGCGGTACCCGGATCTCCGCGGTGTTCCAGGACCCGGCCTCGTACCTCAACCCGTCCCAGACGGTGGGCCACCAGCTCGCCGAGCAGCTGCGGGTGAAGGTCGGCAAGCCGCGCCGGGAGGCCCGCACCGCCGCGGTGGCGCTGTTCGACGCGATGGGCCTGCACGAGCCCGAGCGGGTCTACCACCAGTACCCGCACGAACTGTCCGGCGGCATGCTGCAGCGGGTCGTGCTGGCCATCGCGGTGTCCGGCGAGCCGGAGCTCCTCGTCGCCGACGAGGCGACGACCGCCCTCGACGTCACCATCCAGGCCGAGGTGCTGGAACTGCTGGGCAGGCTGCGCAGGGAGCGCGGGCTGGCCGTGCTGGCCGTCTCGCACGACCTCGCCGTCATCGCCGAGCTCTGCGACCGGGTGCTGGTGTTCTACGCCGGCGAGCTCGTCGAGACCGGCCCGACGGCCGAGGTGCTCGACTCGCCGCGGCACCCGTACACCGAGGCGCTGCTGCGGGTCGCCTCGGTCGGCGACTGGGACCGACGCACCCTCGACGTCATCGACGGCGAGCCACCGCCGGTCGGCGCCGAGATCCGCGGCTGCCGGTTCGCCGACCGGTGTGACTTCGCCGCCCCGCAGTGCCGCTCCGGCCCGGTGCCGCTGACCGAGCAGGCCCCCGACCGGGCCGTCCGGTGCGTCCGGGCCAGCGAGATCGCGTTGAGCGGAGCAGGAGCTGTCGGAGCAGGAGCCGCCGTATGACCGACACCGATCTCGCCGACACCGACCTGGCTGACGACGGCCGTGCCACCACCGGCCGTGCCACCACCGGCCGCGCTGCCACCGGCGTCGGTGACACCGGCACCGGCACGGTGGCGGTCCTGCAGACTGAGCTGTTGCGGGTCGAGGGCCTCGGGCTGTCCTTCCCCCGGCCGGGCGGCGGTCGTCGGGTCCGGGTGCTGGACGACGTGGACCTGAGCGTCCGCGCCGGGGAGATCGTCGGTGTCATCGGCGAGACCGGGTCCGGCAAGACGACGCTGGCCCGGGCGATCGCCGGGCTCGGGGCCCCGGACGCCGGCCGGGTCCTCCTGGACGGCGTCGACATCTCCCAGCTGCGCGGCCGGGCCCAGCGGGACTTCCGGCGCAGCGGCGCGCTCCAGTTCGTCTTCCAGGATCCCCTGCGCGCCCTCGACCCGGACCTCACCATCGGGGCGAGCATCGCGGAGGGACTGGCGATCACCGGCACCGGAACCCGGGCGTCGCGGGCCGAGCAGGTGAGCGGCGCGCTGCGTCGGGTCGGCCTCGACCCGGCGGTCGCCGACCGGCTCCCCGCGCAGATCTCCGGCGGCCAGCGCCAGCGCGCCTCGATCGCCCGCGCCGTCATCGGACGTCCCCGGCTGCTGCTGTGCGACGAGCCGGTCAGCGCGCTGGACGCGTCCAACCGCAACCACATCCTGCGGCTGCTCGACGGGCTCCGCCGGCAGCTCGAGGTCGGGATCGTCCTCATCTCCCACGACCTCAGCTCGCTCGCCGGTATCGCCGACCGGGTGGTGGTGCTCTACCGGGGACGGGTGGTCGAGGACGGCCCGATCGCGGACGTGTTCAACCGGCCGCAGCATCCGTACACCGCGCTGCTGATCGCCTCCGCGCCGAGCGTCCGCCGCCAGGACCGGCTCGACCCGGCGTCGCTGCGGCCGGCCGCCGGCGCCGACCCCGGCGCCGACTCTGACTCCGACGGGGCGGCGCGGCGGTCGGCGGGCGGCTGCGTGTTCGCCCACCGGTGCCGCTTCGCCACCCACGCCTGCGCCGAGACCCCGCCGCGGCGGGCCGTCGCCGGCCGGCCGGCCGGCGAATGGGCCGCCGCGTGCCACCACGTCGAAACCTGGCGGGACCAGGTCACCGGCTCCACCGCCATCCTGAAGGAGTCCTCAGCGTGAGCATCGAGTTCATCGGTATCGCCAGCACCTTCGTCGGCAGCGAGTCGGAGGCGTGGTCCGGCCCCGTCGTCGACCCGGACTACCTGGAGCGCCTGGTGCGCACGCACGAGGATGCCGGGTTCGACCGGGTGCTCGTCGCGCACAGCTCCGCGACGCCCGACGGCTTCGTCATCACCGACCAGATCCTGTCCCGGACGACGACGTTGAAGGTGCTGCTGGCGCACCGGCCCGGCTTCACCGCGCCGACGATCGCGGCCCGCCAGTTCGCGACACTGGACGCCTTCCACCCGGGCCGGGTGGCGCTGCACGTCATCACCGGCGGCGACGACGCCGACCAGGCCCGCGACGGCGACCTCACCGACAAGGTGACCCGCTACCGGCGCACCGACGAGTTCCTGGACGTGCTGCGCCGCGAGTGGGAGTCGGCCGAGCCGTTCGACTACGACGGTGACTTCTACACGGTTCGCGGCGCCCGGTCGTCGGTCCGCCCCGAGGGCCGCATCCCCATCTACTTCGGCGGCGCGTCCGCGGACGCCGTCCGGGTCGGCGGCAAGCACGCCGACGTGTACGCGTTCTGGGGTGAGCCGATCGCCGGGATCGTCGAGCGGATCCGCGAGGTGCGGGCCGCCGCCGCGCCGTACGGCCGCGACCCCCGGTTCAGCGTCAGCCTGCGCCCCATCCCCGCGGACACCGAGCAGGCCGCCTGGCAGCGCGCCGCGGACATCCTGGAGCTCACCAGGCAGCGGGTCGGCGACCTGAAGAAGGTGATGAACGTCGACGGGTCGGCCCAGGTCGGCAGCCAGCGGCTGCTGCGCTACGCCGACCAGGCGGACGTCCACGACAAGCGGCTGTGGACCGCGGTCGCCAAGGCCACCGGCGCCGCCGGCAACTCCACCGCGCTGGTCGGCAGCTACGAGCAGGTCGCCGAGTCGCTCGTCGACTACGTCAACGTCGGGGTGTCGACGCTGCTCATCCGCGGCTTCGCGCCGCTGGACGACGCCCGGGACTACGGCACCCTGATCCGTCTCGTCCGCGAGCAGACCGCCGACCGCGAGCCCGTCGGCGCCTCCGCCTGACGACGGGCCCGGCCCGCGTTGTGACCGGCCTGCGGCCGACGACCTCGCACTGGGGCGCCTACGGCGTCCGGGTCGGCCCGGACGGTGGGATCACGGTGGTCCCGCATCCGGACGATCCGGCCCCGTCGCCGCTGCTCGGCAACGTGCCGGGCGGGCTGCGCCATCCGACCCGGGTGGCGCGGCCCGCGGTCCGCCGCGGCTGGCTGGAACACGGCCCGGGGCCGGCCGGCACGCGCGGGCGGGAGGAGTTCGTCGAGCTCGACTGGGACGAGGCGCTGGACCTGGTCGCCGCCGAGCTGGACCGGGTCCGCCGCGAGCACGGCAACCAGGCGATCTTCGGCGGCTCGTACGGCTGGGCGAGCGCCGGGCGCTTCCACCACGCGCAGAGCCAGCTCCACCGGTTCCTCAACACCGTCGGCGGCTTCACCTCGTCCCGGAACTCCTACAGCCTGGGCACGTCGCTGGTGCTGCTGCCCCACCTCGTCGGCAGCGCGGACGAGGTGCTGCGGGCCGCCTCGTCCTGGCCGACGATCGTCGAGAACACCGAGCTGATCGTCGCCTTCGGCGGCATCCCGGCCAAGAACGTGTTCGTGACGCCCGGCGGCGTCACCCGGCACGGCACGCCCGGGTACCTCGCCGCACTCGCGGCCCGCCGCGTCGAGATGGCGCTGGTCAGCCCGCTGCGCACCGACCTGCCCGGCGGTGTCGACATCCGGTGGTACCCGATCGTGCCGGCCACCGACGCCGCGCTGATGCTCGGGCTCGCCCACACCCTCGTCGCCGAGGGCCGTCATGACCGGGCGTTCCTCGACCGTTACACGGTCGGCTTCGGCGAGGTCGAGAACTACCTGCTCGGCCGAGCCGACGGCGTGGTCCGGGATGCCGCCTGGGCGGCGTCGATCTGCGGCATCCCGGCCGCGGACATCGTCGGGCTCGCCCGCCGGATGGCGGCCCGCCGGACCCTGATCACCGTGACCTGGTCGCTGCAGCGCATCGAGCACGGCGAACAGCCGGTCTGGGCGGCGCTCACGCTGGCCGCGATGCTCGGCCAGATCGGCCTGCCCGGCGGCGGCTTCGGTCACGGCTACGGCTCCATGGGCGACGTCGGAGACCCCGGCCCGACCGGACGCATCCCCTACCTGCCGCAGGGCCGCAACCCGGTCACCACCTTCATCCCGGTCGCCCGCATCGCCGACATGCTGCTGCATCCCGGCGCGCGGTACGACTACGACGGCGACCGCTACACCTACCCTGACATCCGCCTGGTCCACTGGGCGGGCGGAAACCCCTTCCACCACCACCAGGACCTGTTCCGGCTGCGCCGCGCCTTCGCCAGACCCGACACGATCATCGTGCACGAGCCCTACTGGACGTCCACCGCCCGGCACGCCGACGTCGTGCTGCCCGTCACCACCACCCTGGAACGCGAGGACATCGGCGGCGGCCGCCGCGACACCCATCTGCACGCCATGCACCGGGCGGTGGCACCGGTCGGCGCGGCCCGCGACGACTACGACATCCTCGCGGGCCTGGCCGGCCGCCTCGGCGTCGTCGACGCCTTCACCGAGGGCCGCGACGCCCGCGGCTGGATCGAGCACCTCTACACGGCCTGGCGCGCGGACCTGGTCCGGCGCGGAACGGACGTGCCCGCCTTCGAGGAGTTCTGGGCCGCCGGCGAGTACCGGCTGCCCGGCGGGCCCGGCCACCACACCCTGTTCGAACGGTTCCGCGCCGACCCGGACGCGCACCCGCTCGCCACCCCCAGCGGCCGGATCGAGCTCTTCTCCGCGACCGTGGCGTCCTTCGGCTACCCGGACTGCCCCGGCCATCCGGTCTGGCTGGAACCGACCGAGTGGACCGGCGCGCCACGAGCCGCCGCCTACCCGCTGCACCTCATCGCCAACCAGCCGGGCACCCGGCTGCACAGCCAGCTCGACGGCGGCGCGGTCAGCCAGGCCGCCAAGATCGCCGGCCGGGAGGCGGTGCGCCTGCACCCCGCCGACGCCGCCGCCCGCGGCATCGCCGCCGGCGACGTCGTCCGGGTGCTCAACGACCGCGGCGGCTGCCTCGCCGGCGCCGTGCTGACCGACGAGCTGCGCCCCGGGGTCGTCCAGCTGCCCACCGGGGCCTGGTTCGACCCGCTCGACGAGGACCCGGCGGATGAGCACGGAGAAGGGTCCCCGCCAGGAGCGGGACTGTGCGTGCACGGGAACCCGAACGTGCTCACCGCCGACGTGCCGACCTCCCGCCTGTCCCAGGGCTGCGTCGGCCAGCACGCCCTCGTCGAGGTCGAACGCTGGACGGGCGAGCCACCGCGGCTCACCGTCGACGCGCCGCCCCGGCTGGTCTCCCGACCGGGCCGGGGCGGCACAGTCTGACCGTCTGACGAGCTAGTCGAGCAGGTCGGGCTGTTCCTCGACGATGATCTCGTAGAGGGCCTCGAAGGACCAGCGGGCGCCCTCGTCACCTCGTGCCTGGCTGGCGGTGGCGCTGGCGATCTCGTGGTCCAGGAGCCGCAGCGTCCCGGCCGCCGCCGCGACGAGCTGGGTCCGCGCCGCCCGCTCCGCGGCGATGTACCAGTACGCCGCCGCCTCGACGCTGGTGCCGACGGTGAGCAGGCCGTGGTTGCGCAGGATCGCCAGCTTGTGCGGGCCGAGCGCGGCGGCGATCTTGCGGCCCTCCTCCTCGTCCAGCACGACCCCGTTGTACTCGTCGAAGATCACGTGATCCTCGTAGAACGCGAGGGAGTCCTGGGAGATCGGATGCAGCGGCTCGCCGATCGCGGCGAGCGCCCGGCCGTACAGCGCGTGGGTGTGCGCGGCGCCGACGACATCCGGTCGGGCGGCGTGGATCTGCGAATGGATGGTGAACGCCGCCCTGTTCAGCGGCGGCTTACCCTCGACGATCTCCCCTTTGTCGTCGACCAGCAGCAGGTTGGAGACCTTGATCCTGCCGAAGTCGAGGCCGAGCCGGTTGACCCAGAAATGGTCGGTCAGCTCGGGGTCGCGGGCGCTGATGTGGCCGGCCAGTCCCTCTGCGATGCCGAGCTTGGCGAAGAGCCGGTAGGCGGCGGCGAGTTTGCGCTTGCGGTGCAGCCGCTCCTCCTCGACCGTCCGGACCGGCACCGGCCGAGGCCACTGCCCGCCCTCGGCCGGCGCGACCAGCCCGGCCCACGGGCTCGTCCGCTCACCGTCGGACGTTGCCGGGGCCACCGTTGCCGGGGCCACCGTTGCCGGGGCCACGTCCGGCGTCGGCGCCGGCGGGATCGCCGGTGCCGGGGTGTCATGGGTGGAAAGTGTCATGTCTGGGGTTGTCCTTCCTCATCGGGCCTCAGCCTCATCGGGCCTCAGCGAGGACCGGCGGCGGGCAGACCGAGCGCCGTCCGGCCGGCCGTCGCGTAGACGACGTCGTCCTGCGGGGTGTGAACGCGGCTGCACAGCACGTCGCGCAGGTGGCGCTCCAGCGGATTGGCCCTGGTCAGCCCCGGGTTGCCGATCAGAGCGACGGCGTCCGTGACGGTCTTGACCGCGGCGGCCGTCACCGCGGTCTTCACCCCGTTGACCTGCGCCGCGACGTCCGGGTCGGCCGCGTCGGAACGCTGCGCGAACGCCCGGACGAGGCCGCGGGCGTTCGCCAGCGCCACCTCGATCTCGCCGACGGCGCTCTGGAACCGGGGCAGGCTCGACAGCGGCGCGCCCAGGTTCGTCGGGGTGCGTTCGTGCAGGTAGCCGACCAGCCAGTCGCGCGCGGCCTCGGCCACCCCCAGATAGATCGAGGCGATCGCCAGCGCGTTCCAGGCCGCCGCGGCCGGAACGAACGGAAGAGGCACCTCCCCGGCCGGCAGCCCGACGGCCGCGTCGGGGCCCACCCGCACCCGGTCGAACACCACGTCGTGGCTCTCGGTGGCCCGCATGCCCAGGTGGTCCCAGGTCCGCACGATCGTGATGCCGGGCGTGTCGGCCGGGACCAGGAACGAGCCGACCCGGGCCGCTCCCGAGGACGGCGGCCGCGGGTCGGTGGCGGGGTCGGTGGCCGCCCAGACCAGCATCCAGCGCAGCACCGGCGCGCCCGTCGAGTAGGTCTTGCGGCCGGTGATCTCCCAGCCGTCGCCGGTCCAGCGGGCGGTGGTGGCCGGCACCCCGCCGCGGGCGGGCGTGCCGAGGTCCGGTTCCACCCGCAGCGCGTTGATCAGCGCACCCTCGTCCAGGCAGCTGGCCACCACCCGTTCGTAGGTCCCCGCCGGCCAGCCGGGGGGATCGCCGACATGCGCGTGGAACAGCAGGTTCATCGCCAGGACGAGGGCGGTGGCCGGTTCACCCCGGGCCACCGCGCCCAGCACCTCGGTCACTGTGGCCAGCCCGGCCCCGGCCCCGCCGTACCGGCTCGGGACGGTCAGCGAGAGCAGCCCGGCGGCGTGCAGCGCCCGGATGTTCGCGACCGGGAAGGTGCCCGTCCGGTCGTGCTCGGCGGCGGTGGCCGCGAACTGGGCGGTGAGCTCGGGCAACAGATCCAGCCGGGGCTGGGGTCGCGGCTGCGGCTGCGGGCGTGCCAGCCCGGGGTCGGTCGCCGACCGCGCGGTCGGATCGGCCATACGGAACCTCCCGATGAACAGGCGCCGGGAACGCCCGGCGCGGGCGGTGGACACGGGGGACACGGGCCGGACCTTCACGGGAAGCCTGCCCGGCGGGCGCCGCCGCGGCTACCGGGCGCGGCTACCGGGCTCGGCCGCGGCTACTGACCGACGAGGGGCCGGACCGCCGCGAGAACGGCCGCGGACTCGGTGCGCACCATCCAGTCGGGATGGACGTCGGCGAACCGGACAGTCCGGTCGCGGTCGATGACGACGACCGTCGGGTACGGCAGCACCCAGTCCCCGGTGCCGAGAATCGCACCGAGATCCACGCCTCTGCCCCGGGACTCGTCGCGTGCCGCCTCCGCCGGCGCGAACCCGATACCGAACGAGTCGATCAGAACCCGGTCGGGGTCGCTGGCGACCAGGAACTCGGAACCGTGCCGCTCCTTGATCGCCGCCAGCCTCTCGGCGATCTGGGGGCTGACGATGACGAGGTGCGCATCCAGCTCGCGCAGGGCCGGCGCGAGGGTGAGCTGGTAGCCGCGCAGAACCCTGTTGCACGCGGGGCAGCCCTCGAACCGGAAGAAGACGAGCACCACCGGCCCGTCGGCCAGCAGGTCGTCGAGGACGACGGAGCCGCCACCGACCTCGGCCAGCGCGAAGGGTGGCACCACGTCGCCCGGTCTGACGAAGCGCTCGCGGTCCGCGTTCTCCTCGAGGGACCGCCGCAGGTCGGCGTGGGCCCGGAGCTGTTCCGGCGCCCATTCCTCGTCCCGGGTGGCCTGCAGCTCGTCCAGGAAACCCTGGACGGTCACCGGCACCGTTCCGGTCTGGCTCATCTGGAGGCTCTCCTTCTTCAGGGCTTTACGCCGTCGCCGCTTTACGCCGTCGCCGGTACGGGTTGCCGGGATTCGGTTCGCCCGGCGGCCGCCGCGGCGAGGTCGCGTCGGCGCACCTCGTCCCGGACCAGCGGAATGAGCTGCCGGCCGTAGTCCACCGCGTCGTCATAGGGGTCGTAACCGCGGATGAGCAGCGTGCTGACGCCGATGTCGACGTAGTCCAGCAGGGCCTGCGCCACCGTTTCGGGCGTGCCGACCAGCGCCGTAGAGTTGCCGCCGGCTCCCGTCGCGGCCGCCAGCGCCGTCCACAGGGCACGGTCGTGCCGCTCGCCGCGGGACGCCGCCGCCAGCTGCCGGGTGGAACCCACCGACGCCTGGCCACCCAGTGGCCGCCAGCCGCGCAGGGGCGCGCCGGCGGTGATCCGCTGCCTGGTCGCCGCGAGGATGCGCTCGGCCCGCTCCCACGCCAGCTCCTCGGTGGGCCCGAGGATCGGTCGGAAGGAGACGCTGATCCGCGGCGGCGTGGCCCGCCCGGCCGCGGCGGCCGCCGCGTTGACCTGCGCGATCTCCTCCGCGATCGCCTCCAGCGGCTGGGCGAACAGCGCGTAGACGTCCGCCTCCGCGCCGCCGACCCGGTAGGCCTCCGGGGACGACCCGCCGAAGTACAGCGGGATGTGCGGCTGCTGCACGGGCCGGACGTGACTCAGGTAGTCCTCGAAGCGGTAGAACCTGCCCTCGAAGGAGAACGGCTCGGCCGAGGTCCACGCCGCCTTCAGGATCCGCAGGTACTCGCCGCTGCGTGCGTAACGGTCCTCCTTGAGGAGGTAGTCGCCGTCCCGGCGCTGCTCCCCGTCGCTGCCCCCCGTGATGGTGTGCAGCGCTATCCGGCCGCCGGTGAACTGGTCCAGCGTGGCAAAGGTGCGGGCCGCCACGGTGGGAGACACGAAACCGGGCCGGTGGGCCACCAGGAAGCCCAACCGCTCGGTGTGCGCCGCGGCGTAGGCGGCGACATGTGTTCCGTCCGGCGAGCCCGAGGAGTAGCCGATCAGCACCCGGTCGAAGTCCGCGTCCTCGTGGGCCCGGGCGAACCGGCGGACATACCGGTGATCGATCAGCGGCCCACCCCCGTCCCGGATCTCCGACTGCTCCGTGGTGCTGATCAGACCGATGAACTCGACCGGCATGTCATCTCCCTCAGTAGTTCTGCCCGGCCGGGACCGGATTCCCGACCGGCCGGGACCGGGTTGGCGGATTGACGGACCGACGACCGCGGGTCGGGCTCCTGCCGTGCCGACGGCGCGCGCCGGAGGAGTGGCGGGTCCACGGCCACTCCGGCGGCGTCTCGCGGCCCACCGCGCCGCCCGTCGGCGGGGAATGCGGGCCGAGCCGCCAGCACCTCAGCCGGCCGAAGGGCAGGAGAGGACGCGAAAATCCGCTGTGGGCGCGGGGAATTCGGCAAAACCAAAAAGTGATTTCCGCGTCGAACGGGGTGGGTCGGCCAGCGGAATATCAGGTTCCGCGACAGCGGCCGGACCGCACCCGCGCGAAGTCCACGCACCGACGGCGGGTCAGCGCGGGGCGGACGTACATGCAGCAACGGTGCGGCAGACCTCGGCAATTGTCAAGTTTTCCGGTGTAGATAGCGGTGAAAGGGTGGATCGCCCGGCCGGCCGCGTGATCGATCCGGGGGCGTCGCCGTTCCGGCGCCTTGGGTATGTGATGAGGATCACTTTAAATCCGCACTTGACCGATCGACAAACTTTGGTCATGTTGGGTCCGTGTTGAGGACTGCGTACCTGGTCACGCGACAGCACATCGACCTGCTGCGAGTGACCTCCGCGAGCTGTCCGGACCGCCGCGGCGGGCTCTGACGCCCAGCGTCCGGGCCTGGACGGCCCGGCGGACGACAGGTCCGTGGTGGCCACGCCGACCTGGCGCGGTCACCGGGCCGCGGCGCCCTCGCGCGCCGACCTCAAGAAGCTACCCGGCGCCCATGATCTGAGCGCGTCTGGCGTAGCTGGTCCGCCTGGTCAGCCTGGCACGTCTGCTCCGCGGAACGGCTGATCCGTGGCGCGCCCGGTAAAGGCGTCGGTCGCCGAGCCCCGAAGGGTCACCCGTGCTCGGCGTGCGCACCCCGCTCCACCGACCGTGGTGCTGCCGCCCACCACCGGATCCCGGCGGGCAGGTGGTGCCCCGTCCACCGCCGACGAGAGCTGACGGACGGGCCGTCCGCACGGAAACGTCCGCACGGAAACGTTCGCCGCCCCGGTGTTCCGGCCGGCGGCGGTCCCCGAACTGCGCCGCGTGGGCGGAGCGGCGGGGCATTGGACAGATGACAGGGAGCACGAGTGGATCTCCGACTTTCCGGCCGACGGGCGATCGTCACCGGCGGCAGCCGCGGTATCGGGCGGGCGATCGCCCGAGCACTGCTTGCCGAGGGTGTGCAGGTCGTCATCGCCGCCCGTGACGCCGACGTGCTGAAAGCGGCCGCGGCCGACCTGACGGCCGCGACCGGCGGGACGGTGCTGCCGGTGGTCGCCGACACCGGCAGCGACACGTCCGTCCAGGAGCTGGTCGAGACCACCGTCAGCGAGCTCGGCGGCGTCGACATCCTCGTCAACAACGCGGCCAGACCCGGGGGCGCCGGCGGTCCCGGCGGCGCGCGGGCGCTGTCCACCGCGGACGTCGCCGCCGACTTCAACGTCAAGGTGCTCGGTTACCTGCGCACCGCCCAGGCGGTCGCCCCGCACTTCATCGCCCAGGACTGGGGACGGATCATCAACATCGGCGGGCTGGCGGCCCGTCAGGTCGGCCTCGCCTCCGGCTCCATCCGCAACGTCGGTGTCGCCGCCCTCACCAAGACCCTCGCCGACGAGCTCGGGGCACACGGCGTCACGGTGAACGTGGTGCATCCCGGACTGACCCTCACCGGTGACCATGGCGGCACGGTCGTCGTCCCCGACGAGTACCTCCAGGCCGCCGCCGCCCGCATCTCGATCGGGCGAGCCGTCACCGCCGACGAGGTGGCCTCGGTCGTGGCCTTCCTCGCGTCCCCGCTCGCGGTCGCGATCACCGGCGAGTCGATCGCCGCCGGCGGCGGCACCCAGGGCCCCATCCACTACTGACATCCGCTGCTGACCGGCAGCACCCGACCCGGCAGCACCCGACCGAAGGGACACCCAGTGACCACTGTCGTCGAACCGCCCGTCCGCTCGTCGTTGGCCGTCCAACCGCTGCAACCGACGATCGGAGCGGAGATCAGCGGCGTCGACCTCCGGGAGCCGCTCACGCCCGAGGTACGCGACGAGATCAAGGCGACCCTGCTGAAGTACAAGGTCGTCTTCTTCCGGGACCAGGAGCTGACCCAGGAGCAGCACGAAGCCTTCGCCCGGCAGTTCGGCCCCCTCTACACCCATCCGGGTGCCGCCAGGCCCGACTCCGGCGCCGCCCCGGCGATTCACCGGATCGCCAGCGAGGACTTCAAGAAGTACGAGAAGGCACATGTCCCGCAGGCCGGTGACGACACGTGGGACCCCTACCACACCGACACGAGCTGGCGGCTCGTCCCGACCTGGGGAGCGGTGCTGCGGGCGGTCCACCTGCCCGAGGTCGGCGGCGACACCGTCTGGGTCGACGCCGCGCTCGCCTACCAGGGCCTGTCCGACGACGTGAAGGCCCGGCTCGAGGGCCAGCACGTCGCCCACGACTACCGTGCCGCGCTGCACCAGTCCGGACACGACTATCCGGTGGTCGCCCATCCGGTCGTCCGCGTGCACCGGGAAACCGGCGAGAAAATCGCCTGGGTGAACTTCACGCAGCGGCCGACCATCCTCGGGCTCGACCGTGCCGAGAGCAGGGAACTGCTGACGGCGGTCATCGACCAGTACCGCAAGCCGGCGAACCAGGTGCGGTTCTCGTGGCGACCGGGCTCGGTCGCGTTCTGGGACAACCGTGCCACCGTCCACTACGCGGTCCGCAACTATGGAACGTTCCCGCGCCTTCTGGAAAGGATCCTCATCGCCGACGAGACGCTCTACGCCGACCTGTAGGAAGACCCTGCCGCACCGGTTCGACCTGATGACCTGATGCCGCCGGCGCGACACCCGGTCGATGCCCCACTTCGGACCTGGCGGGTCGGGGGGAAGTCCTCGGCCCGCCTCCGGACCGACCTGCATGCGTGGTGGCCAGCCAGCCATGGAGCGCGAAGACTCCGGACGCGTCGACGCGCGGGAGACGGATGCAGGGCCGCGGCGCTGGTGGATCCTGGGGGCTCTCTGCCTCGGCCTGGTCGTCGTCGAGGTCGACGCGAGCATTCTCAACGTCGCGATCCCGTCCATCGCGGCTGACCTTGACGCCGATCCGGCCGACATGGCGTGGATCGTCGACTCCTTCGTCCTCTCCTTCGCAAGCTTCATGCTCGTCGCCGGACGCCTGGGCGACCGTTTTGGGCACAAAAAGATACTCGAGGCGGGACTCCTGCTGTTCTCCCTGGCCTCCTTCGCCGCCACCTTCGCGGACTCACCCGCGGGCCTGGTCGCATGTCGCTCGGTCCTCGGTATCGGCGCCGCGGCTGTCCTGCCGACATCGAGAGCGCTGGTCATGGCGGCGTTCCCCTCCGCCGAGCACCCCAGAGCCCTGGGGTACTGGACCGCGGCAATAGGAGTGAGCTTACCGCTGGGACCTTTGCTCGGCGGGCTGCTCCTCGACCATTTCTGGTGGGGTTCCGTCTTTCTCGTGGGCGGGCCCGCCTCGCTGCTGGCCGGTGTCATCAACGCGGTGGTGCTCGGGCGTCAGAGGGCTGGTGGGGGCAAAGGCGGATGGGATCCGCCTGGGATTGCCCTGTCCGCGTTCGGAACAGCGGCATTGATATTCGGCATCATCGAGGGCCCTCGCCTGGGGTGGCTCTCCGCCACGATTCTGGCATGCCATGGCTCCGCCCTGGTGGCGCTGGCCGCCTTCTTCGCCTGGGAACGTCATGCGACGCACCCGGTGGTCGGACCGGAACTGCTGCGGGTGCGATCGTTCACCGTGGGCTCGATGGTCGCCGCACTCTCGCTGTTCGTGTTCAACGGGCTCCTCTTCGTGCTCACCCGGTACCTCCAGATCCTCGAGGGATACAGCCCTCTCCAGTCCGGTCTCCGAGTGATCCCGCTGGGAGCGGGATTCATGCTTGGCAGCGTCTCGTCACGCCGTGCGGCCCTGCGAATCGGTCAACGTGGCACGCTGGCCATCGGGTTCGCGGCGGTGGGATCGGCCCTCCTGGTACTCCTGCTCGGTACCTGGTCCGACGGTTATCTCGTCACGGGTGTCGGTGTTCTGATCGTCGGCTGGGGAACCGGGCTGACAATGGCCTGCGCCGTCCATCTGGCACTGAGCGAGGTTCCGGCGTCCACAGCGGGCGCCGCCGGAGCCTTCAGTAACTCGGTAAGGCAGTTGGGGGCGGCACTCGGCGTCGCAGTCCTCGGCGCCGCACTCGGGACGTCCGCGGGTAGAAGTGGCGCGCAGAACCCTTCTTCCTCTGATCCTGTCAGCAATACCGCTGGAAGCGTCGTAGCGGACATTGCGACCGCTCGTCCGGGCCTTGGCATGGAAAACGGGTTCAGGCTCGCCTTCGCCCTGGCGGCGATCGTGAGTTGCCTGGGCATCGCGGTTGTCGCCGCGGCTCTCAGGAAAGCTCGATCAGCCTGACGGGGGAGCGGCGTGGTCGACGTCGATGCCACGCTCGGCGAGCAGCGCCTCGACGTCCCGGCTGGGCAGCGTGAGCCGCAGACGACGGCGCGCCCGCCAGGGCGGCCACCTCCGGCGGAACCGGGGCCCGACGAACTCCGACACCGGTGCGACTGGACGAAGGCGGTAGCGCGTCCTCTGATCAGGCGGCGCGCCGACGGGGCCGCGCAGCCCACGCGACAGCCCTCGTCCCCGCGTGCGCGGGCTGCTGTTGATCGATCCGGGTCGACCTGGGATCGGGCGTCCCGCGCACGATCGTTCCTTCGCGCCGAGGCGCGTGCGGCCGTGCCGGCCAGCCCGCATCCACCGTTCATCGAGGGCCCATCGGCAACCTAACAAAGTACTGGGAAAAAGCTACCAAAGCTTGTGTCGTCGACTCGCGCGATACATGATCGGCCGCCTATGGCACATTCGTCCCGTCTTCACACCGGAACACGCCGATCATCCCCATCAACAAACAAGTCGACGGAGTGCGGTCTTGGAACTGGACGTCAGCGGTCTGCAGGTCACTTACGCGGGGGTCATTCGAGCCCTGCGGGGGGTTGACCTGCGTGTAGGGGCCGACGAGATCGTCGCTGTCCTCGGCAGCAACGGGGCAGGCAAGACCACACTGCTCCGCGCCGTCACCGGCTCGTTGAAACGCCACCGGGCCAAGGTTGACAAAGGGCAAGTGACATTCGGTGGGCGGCCCCTGGTGGGTGTGGACCCGGTCGACGTCGTCAACCGCGGCGTCGTTCTCGTGCCGGAGGGACGCCGCGTGTTCGGACGGCTGTCCGTGGAGGAGAACCTCAGGGCGGGCGCGATATCCGTCCGCGACCGCGCCGCCAGGGCCGAAGCCCGGAACAAGGTCTACGCAATGTTCCCCCGGCTCGCCGAGCGCCGCGGACAACGCGCCGCGCTGCTCTCCGGCGGCGAACAGCAGATGCTGGCCATAGGCCGGGCTTTGATGTCGAGCCCTCGGTTGCTGCTGCTGGACGAACCGTCGCTCGGTCTCGCGCCGCAGATCGTGGCGCACATCGGAGAGGTCCTGAAAGAGATCAACCGAGCGGGCACGTCGGTCATGCTCGTCGAGCAGAACGCGGCGATGGCACTCGGCGTCGCCGACCGCGGTTACGTCCTCGAGCTCGGCAGGGTGGAACTGTCCGGGCCGGCCGCCCAGCTGGCCGCGTCCGACAGCATCGCCTCCCTGTACCTCGGCCGGGGACCCGGCGACGACGTGAGCCGACGCGGGGCGGGCGACACCCCTGGCGGCCCGGACGGCCTGGACGGCCCGGGCGGGGGCCCTGGCGGTCTCGGCGGTGGCCGTGGGGGTTCCGCGAGCCCCGTCCCGGCGGCGACGTTGAGTCGTTGGGTCCCGCCCGAGAAGGGCCGCTTCGGCCTGCTGGGCGGCGCCGGTGCCGCGACCGGGGGCAGGTAGGCCGTGCCGATTCCGACGAGGCCCGGCCGCGGTGCCGGCGCTGCCCGGACCGTCCGTGGCGAAGCCGCAGCGCTCGACGTCGAGGCCGTGACCGTGCGGTTCGGGGCCCTCACCGCGCTGTCCGAGGTGTCGCTGCGGGCCGAGCCCGGAACGGTGCACGCCGTGATCGGGCCGAACGGCGCGGGGAAGTCGACGTTGTTCAATGTCATCTCCGGCGTGTACAGCGCCTCGGCCGGCAGCGTCCGACTCGGTGGGACGACGTTGACCGGGCTGCGGCCACACCGGATCACCGCGCTCGGCGTGGGCCGGGCGTTCCAGAACATGGCGGCCTCGCCCAACGAGTCGGTCGAGGAGAACATCATGCTCGGCCGGCACCTGCTGACCCGGTCAGGCTTCGTCAGCGCCGGGCTGAAACTGCCGTGGGCGGTCCGGGAGGAACGGCTGCACCGTGCGCGGGTTGTCGAGATCGCCGAGTTCGTCGGCCTCGGCCACGTCCTCCACCTGCCGCTGGGAACCCTTTCCTACGGCGACCGTAAACGGGTCGAGGTCGCCCGCGCGCTGACGACCGAGCCGCGGGTGCTGCTGCTCGACGAACCGGTCGCCGGAATGAACGCCGAGGAGACCAGGCGAATGTCGGAGATCGTGCTGGCGGTTCGCGAGTCGCTGGGCATCACGGTTCTGCTCGTCGAGCACGACATGTCCATGATCATGTCCGTTGCCGACCGGATCAGCGTGCTCGATTTCGGCCGGCTGATCGCCGACGGCACGCCCGCGCAGATTCAGAACGACCCCGCGGTCATCGCCGCCTACCTCGGCACCACAGCCGGCACCGACACCGGTGCGGCCTCGGTTCGCACCACGGCGAGTTCAGGCCACATATCGGCAGGACCAGCTCACACCACGGCACCATCCCAGCAGTAGCGGCGAGCGCCTCGGCCGCGTCCCCGCCCCGACCGGAGAGCCCAAGCTGTGACCACCTTTCTTTCCTTCCTGATAAACGGCCTGTCGCTCGGGTCGTTATACGCCCTGATCGCGCTCGGTTTCGTCATCATCTACAAGGCCAGCGAGATCCTGAACTTCGCACACGGCGCCTTCCTGTTGCTCGGCGCCTATGTCATCGCCCGACTGGAGCCGTCGGTCGGCTTCTTCGCCGCCGTCGCCATCGGCATCGTCGCCACCGCACTGGTCGCCTTCGTCTCCGAGCGGGTGCTGTTCTCCAGGGTGCGCAGTGCGCACATGGCATCCCTGGCGATCATGACGCTCGGCCTGGACCTGATCATCACGACCGACCTGACCAGGCGGATCGGCTCGAGCGTGCTGTCGCTCGGTCAGCCGTGGGGTGCCGGCGTCGTCCGCGTCGGCGGCGTCAGCATCAGCGAGAACCGGCTGATCGCGATCGTCGTGGCGTTCGTCCTCATCGGCCTGCTGTTCGCCGCGTTCCGCTTCACCAGCTGGGGCGTGGCGCTGCGGGCGGCGGCCGAGGACGGTGAGGCCGCCGCGCTCATGGGTATCCGGCAGGCGCGGGTCGGCGCGGTCGCCTGGATCATCGCGGGCGGCCTCGCCGCGGTGGCCGCCGTGTTCCTGACCGGCAGTCCGACGCCGGGCCTCGAACCCAACCTCCGCACGATCGCGTTCGCAGCGTTCCCGGCCGCCATCCTCGGCGGCCTCGACTCGACGACCGGGGCGCTGGCCGGCGGCCTGATCGTGGGAGTGGCCGAGTCGCTGTTCGCCGGCTACAACGCCAGCCTGACCTTCCTCGGTGGCGGTTTCAGCGTCGTCGTCCCCTACGCGGTGATGATGCTGGTGCTCGTCGCCCGGCCAGCTGGCCTGTTCGGGACGAAGGAGCTGCACCGTGTCTGACCCGACGACGCAGAGCACGCCCGCCGCCCCGCCGCCCGCCGCGCCGCCGCGCACCGCCACAGCGGCCGGTCGGGGCCGTCCGCCGGGCTTCCGCCGCCCAGCCGTGGGCAGCCTGCTGCTGATGGCACTCGTCGCGGTGCTGGCCATCCTGCCCTTCTACCTTGAGGAGTTCTGGCTGCGCACCGGCTTCGCGGTGTTCGGCGCGGCGATCGGCGCGATCGGCCTGAACATCCTGGTCGGCACCACCGGCCAGCTCTCCCTCGGGCACGCGTTCTTCCTGGCGGTCGGCGGGATCAGCTACTGCTGGCTGTCCGGCGAGTCCAACGACGCCGGCGCCCACCCGTACGTCGGTCTCGGGCTGCCGCCGCTGCTCGGCATGGTGCTCGCGGTCGGGATCTCAGGTCTGGCCGGTCTGCTCTTCAGTCCGATCGGTGCCCGGCTGAAGGGTCTCTACCTCGGTATCGCGTCGCTGGGCATGGTGTTCGTCGGCATCCACGTCTTCAACTCGGTCGACCAGGTCAGCGGCGGTCACAACGGACGCACCGTCCCCGAGTTCTCGCTGTTCGGGTTCACCTTCGACGACAGCGACCCCGAGCTTTACGTGCTCAACGTCGAGTTCGAGAAGTTCGAGCGGCTGTGGTATCTCGGCCTGGTCCTCGCGGTGGGCTGTTACCTGTTTGCCAGGGCGACGCTGAACGGACGTCCCGGCCGGGCGCTGCGCGCCGTGCGGGACAGCGAGATCGCGGCCTCGGTGAACGGCGTGAACGTCACCTCGTACCGGGCGAAGGCGTTCCTGCTCTCGTCGATGTACGCGGGCCTGTCCGGAGTGCTGTTCGCGCTGGCCATCGGCAGTGTGGCGCCCGAGTCGTTCGCGATAGAGATCTCGGTCCAGTATCTGGCGATGATCGTGCTGGGCGGGCTCGGTTCGGTGGGCGGTGCCTGCGCCGGCGCGGCGTTCGTCACCGCCCTGCCGTATGTGCTCGGGGAGTACGCCGCGTCGATTCCCGGCCTGTCCGAGCCTGGTACCGGCGGGGTGAGCTATTCTGAGGCCGCGCGTTATGCGTACGGTGCGGCCGTGATCCTGGTGATTATTTTCTGGCCCACCGGCCTGGCTGGGATAGCCCGTTCACTGAAGCTCATGAGTATGAGACGCGCGGCCAGGAACGCGCCAACCTGACCACGGGCGGATCTATTTCTCCGTAGTTTCTCGTCCCGAGACGGTCGCCTTCAACCACCTGTGCTCTGAACTGACCGGCTGAGCCGCAGCGGTCCTCCGCGCGCATTTTCCGCTCACAAATGACACGAAAGGAAACCAGGATGCGTGGCAACAGAGTCAGACACCACAGGCTGATGCGCCCGGTCGCTGCGATCGCCGTGGCCGCCGCACTCGCCGCCGCCGCGTCGTGCAGCACGAAGGCCGACGAGGAACCACCGGCGGAGAGCACGAGCGGCCCCGTCAAAACCGGTCCGGGGATCGAGGGCAATGTCATCACCTTAGGGGTGCTGACCGACTTCACCGGCCTGAACGCCGCCAGCGGGAAGGAGGTCACCGAGGGCCAGCGGATCTTCTGGGACCAGGTGAACGCCGACGGCGGCATCTGTGACCGGTTCACCGTGGAACTCGAGGTCAAGGACCACGGATACAACGTCCAGACCGCGGTCTCGCAGTACGCCGAGATCTCCGGGGACGTCCTCAGCTTCGTCCAGGTCCTCGGTTCCGGGATGGCGACGGCGCTCATCCCCGAACTTGAGAAGGACGGCCTGATCGGTATTCCGCTCGCCTGGGCCAAGAACCTCGCCGCGAGCGAGAACTACGCGGTCATCGGGCCCACCTACGACGTCGAGACCATCAACGGACTCGACTACCTGCTCAAGGAGGGGCTGATCAGTGAAGGCGGCAAGATCGGCCACATCTTCCACGACAGCGAGTACGGCAACAACGCGCTCGAAGGCAGCAAGTTCTTCGCCCAGCAGCACGGCATGACCGTCGTCGAGCAGCGGATCGGCCCGGCCGAGCCGGACATGACCTCCCGGGTCACCGCCCTCGCCGCCGAGAACGTCTCGGCGATCGTGCTCACCACCCAGCCCAGCCAGACCGCCGGCGTCGCCGCCGCGGCAGTGGGAGCAGGGCTCAACGTGCCGCTGCTCGGCAACGGCCCGACCCACATCCCGTCCCTGCTCGACACACCGGCCCGCGACGCCCTGATCGAGCACTTCTATCTCGTCGGGCCGACCGGCGGTGTCGGCCTTGAGCCCGCGGCTGACCTGCTGAAGGCGTACCAGACGAAGTTCCCGGGCGTCGAGCCGTCGAACAGCGTCGTCACCGGCTATGCCACGTCCAAGGTCATGGATCTGATCCTGGAGAAGGCCTGCGCCGACGGTGATCTCACCCCCGAGGGCGTCCTCGCCGCCAAGGCCGCCGTCAGCCCGGTCGACACCGGCGGGCTGACCGGCGAGCTGGACTTCTCCAAGCCTGGGTCGTCCCCGTCCAGGCAGGACTTCATCGCCCGTCCGAAGCCCGGTGTGCCGGGTGGCACCGAAGGCGTCGAGGCGAGTTACGAAGGACCGACAGTCGATTCCTACGTCCGTAGCTGAAGCTGAGGAATCTGACAGGGCCGCCCGGTGGGTTTGCTCGCCCACCGGGCGGTCCCGTCAACCAGGCTGCCCGCTCAACCGAGCGGCCCTGTCATGTGCGCTCCTTCCCGCTGAGCCGGCCTTCGCCATCGACGGCCGGGCCGGTTCGCGCGAGGACTCCGGGAAGGAGCGGGCCAGCGAGGGCCGGGCCGGCGCAGGGGCTTCCGGGGCACGTCGCAGTCGTGTGCAGACGGCCTGGGCGATGCTGACGAGGGTGACGTGGCGGTGCCAGCCGGTCCAGGAGCGTCCCTCGAAATGGTCCAGGCCGAGGCCGTCCCTGAGCTCGCGGTAGTCCTGCTCGATCTGCTGCCGGATCTTCGCGAGGCGGACCAGGCCGCGCAGCGGGACATCGGCGGGCAGGGTGGACAGCCAGTAGTCGCTGGGTTCTGCCACGCCCGGCGGCCATTCGGCCAGCAGCCAGCATTCCAGCGGGTTTCGGCCCGGGGCGCGGGTGGTGTTCCGGCTTGCGGGGCGGACCCGCTGGACGACGAAGCGCGAGCACATGGCCCCGGTCGGGTTGCCCGCGGCCACCGGGGCGTCGGCCCGCCAGGTCACAGACCGGCCGGCGGCATGTCCAGCGGTGGTGACCAGGGCCCGGAGATCGCGCGGCGGGTCGGGCCGGGCGGGTGAGGGCGGCCGTCCACCGGCCGGATACGGCGCGGTGACCGGCACCGCGTCGGTGGGGTAGGCGGTCGCGGTCGACGTCACCGCCAGCAGGTAGGGGACACCCCGGTCGGTCAGCCCCTGCCGGAACGCGGCGACGTCACCGTAGCTGGCGTCCGCCACGACCGGGCGCACCGGCATTCCCCACCCGCGCAGCTCGTCGACCATGTCCAGGGCCAGGCGCCACTTCTCCTGATGCCGCTGGTCGTCCGGAATCGCCGCCCGTGCCCGCCGGGCCCAGGCCGCCGCGATCTGATCCGGATCGTCCAGGGCCCTGTCGTCCCACGAGGCGGGGAGGAACAACCGCCAGTTCAGCGCCGCCGAGGCCCAGTCGGTCGCCGCGTGCACCGACACCCCGATCTGACAGTTCCCGACCCTGCCCAGAGCACAGGAGTACATCCGGGCCACCCCGGGCGACGCCGGACCGTCCTTGGGGAAACTGCTGTCGTCCACGACGAGCGCGACCGGATCCACGAACCCGACCGCCCACCGGGTCAATCGCCGACGAACCTCAGAATGGCTCCAGGTCGAGCTGGTGATGAACTGCTGCAGACACTGATGATCAATCCCGAGCCGGTCCGCCATCGGCCGCATTGACTTGCGCTTCCCGTCAAGCAGCAGGCCGCGCAGATACAGCTCGCCCTTCTCCCGCTGGTCACGTCGCCGCAGCCCACCCAGCATCTGCTCGGCAAAGGCCTCGAGTACCGGGCCGACCCGCTTCATCTCCTCCGGACCCACGGTATCGATCCCACACCGTCGAGAGCGGTTCCTGAACCCGAAGACCAACAAAAAACCAACAAAATGTTACTGCCTGGTAGGGTGGCACATGGTGGGTGGAGTGTGACCACATTTGCGCTGGGCGGGGGGCCGGTCGGAGATCCGGGTCGGGAAGCCCGCCCCATCGACGCTCGGCGGGAGAACAATCGGTCGAGTCCGGCCACATCGACTCAAGGCCCGACTTCGGCCGATGCGCGGATGAAAACAATTACGAACGAACCGCCTAAAACCCCAGGTCAACGCCGGTAACCCAGTTCTGGCACCCCGCAGGGTGATGGCGCTGGGGAATGTGATGCGCAGGCCCAGTCCGTCAGGTCAGGTCTGGTCAGGTACAGGTCCGTAGGCACTGACGGTTTCGGTCAGGACGGTCTCGAGGGGGGTCGGGGCGAGGCGGAACGTCTGCTCGGTGAGGGTGGAGTCGAGCAGGTCGGGCTGTTCCAGGGAGTACATCATCTCGATAACTTCCCGCATGACCGGGTTCACGGCTCCGGTCGCGGCGAGCTGATCGGTGGACATCGCCGTCAGGATGGGTGCGGGCGCCCCGGCGATGGTCGCGAGCCGCGTGGTCAGCTCCCGCACGGACAGTGCCGCGGTGGAGGGCACGTGCCACGCCCGTCCCCACGCAAGGTCGTCGCCGGAGAGGGCTACGGCGGCCAGGGTTCGGGCGGCGTCCCCGATGTAGGACCAGGTTTTCGGGGCGTCCAGGTCGCCGGGGAAGGCTGCCGGCTCACCGCGCAGGACGAGGGGTGCCACCGTGAAGTTGTACAGCGAACCGGCCCCGGCGCCCAGAAACGCCGAGGCCCGGACCTCGGTCACGCGGGCTCGACCCGCGCGGTGCGCCTCGAGGGCATCGGTCCACATCCGGGCCCGTACCTGGCCCTTGACGGATACCGGTGCCATCGGTAGATCTTCGGTGAAGCGGCCGTTGACGATGCCGTAGCCGTAGGTGTTGCCCATCATCACGTAGCCGGCGCCGGTGCGTTCAGCCGCGTCCAGCAGCGCCGTCGCGAGCGGCGGGAACTCGTCCGGCCACCGGTCGTACGGCGGCATCGCGGTGTTGATCAGCGTCGTAGCGCCCTCGGCGAGTCGGGTCAGCGCATCGGCGTCGGTCGCGTCGGCGGCGATCCGCTCGATCAGCGGGTGCTCGGGTCCGCCCCCGCGCCGGCTGACCAGTCGGACGCGGTCACCCTGCCGGGCCAGCAGCTCAGCGGTGGGGGCTCCGGTGCCACCGGCACCGGTGATCACGTGCAGCGCCATGGTGTTCGTCTTCCGCTCGGCGGGCCCGCACGGGTTCGCGGGTACCTGCCTCACCCTGCTGCCTGCCAGAAACATACGGTAGTGGCCTGAACGCCACGTAGCCCAAGGATCAGGCCATGCTTCGGATCGTCGTTGTCGCCGTCCCGCCAGTCACCACCCTTGATCTTTCCATCCCGGCGGCGGTGTTCCCGGCTGCGGTGGTCGACGGCCAGCCGGGCTATGAAGTCATGATCTGCACGCCCGAGCCCGGGGTCGTGCCTGGGTACATCGGGCCCAGTGTTGTGGTGGACCGGGGCCTCGACGTGATTGACAGCGCCGACACCGTGATCGTCACGGGAACCGGCGCTCGCGCCCACGCCGGCCAACGGGTCCTGGACGCGCTACGGCGGGCCGCTGACGACGGCCGTCGCATCGCCTCGATCTGCACGGGCGCCTTCGTGCTGGCCCAGGCCGGGCTGCTCGACGGTCGCCCGGCCACCACGTACTGGCAGTACTCCGACGAGATGCGCCGCCGCTTCCCGGCCGTCGACCTGCGGCCCGACGTCCTGTACGTCGACGACGGGACGATCCTGACCTCCGCCGGACTGGCCGCCGGTCTCGACCTGTGCATTCACATGATCCGGCGCGACTACGGGGCGGTGGTCGCCAACGCCGTCGCCCGAGCCGCGGTCATCGCGCCGGTCCGTCCCGGCGGCCAGGCCCAGTTCATCGAGACGCCGCTGCCACCGGAAAGCGGGACGTCGCTGGCCCAGACCCGCACCTGGGCGTCGGACCACCTCGCCGAACCGCTGACCCTCGGCCGCCTCGCCGCCCACGCCCACACCAGTACCCGTACGCTCACCCGCCGGTTCCGGGAGGAGACTGGTCTGAGCCCCTTGCAGTGGTTGCTGCACCAGCGGATCGACCGGGCTCGTGAACTCCTCGAGGCGACGGATCTGCCGATCGCCGTCGTCGCCCGGCAAAGCGGCCTGGGAACCCCCGAGTCGCTGCGCCTCCACCTCCTGCGCCGCAACGGGCTCACCCCCAGCGCCTACCGCAGCGCATTCACCCGCGTCGGACCAACCCCGACCTGACCAGCCGCGTAACGGCCAGTCACGACAACGGCTCGGTCACCGACAGTCGGACACTCCCTCGTGTTCATTCCCGCCGAGCGGCTGCTCGCCCCCGGGAGCATCGACCGCTGGGACAGCGCCGTGCGACTGTGGGATACCAGCGTCCGCGGCGCGGACGTCCAGCCCCTCATCGATGGCGATGGATCTGGCTACCGGGCTCGCCGTGATCTGACGGTTTCCCACCTCCCGGCGACGGTGATCTCAGTATCCAGTTGGATCGATGATGCCGGGACGGCCTCATCGATCGTCATAGCACGTCCGAAGCGTCGGGTTCCTGGGTTTTTTGTCTACGTAGGCGTCGCCTACCCCGAACCAGTCCAGCTGCCGTAGATAGCTCCACCGTGAGTTCCGGCCTATTTCGGCGCGCAGCTGCGCTGCGACAGATTCCGGAGCCATCACGACGGAGAACAACGATGGATACCGATAGTAACAGAATTCGATGTTTATCGTAACCCTGAGCTGCCACGTCCCGTCGGACGTCGGATTTATCTCCCCCGGCACGGAACGCAGGAAGTGGACGGACTTGTTGGTGCTTAGGACGAAGTAGCTGTAGCCGGCGCGAGCATGATCTTCCGGATGTGGGTCGACGATCCGTCCGGAGAGGAGATATGTGTTCCGCTGCTCGACGACGAGCCTCCCGCCCACCGGCACCGGCACCCCGTCGACCGCGACGTCTGTCAGATGGATGCCGAAGGGATTCGGATGTGTCTGGTCGGGGAGGGACGGAAGCTGATCATAGGTCTTCGTGCCCAACGCGACGCGTAGGAATGTGGCGGCCAGCCCGAAAAAGGTCAGGGCGATGAGCGCGACGTGGAGAGAGCGTCGCATCACGGCCGCCGTTTTCTCGCGCCTCGCCCGAACAGCGAACGCCCACCACACGGCCGCTCCGATCACCGCTACAAGCGCGGTGATCGCGACGATGAAGAGGTCGTCGGAGAGGGCGAGGAGCGAGTCGCCCTTCGCCTGCGTGACCTGCACCGCGGACCCGTGAGAGATCATGGGCGGTCCGCGGTGGGCAACCTTGGACTTTCCGCGTCCAGCGGGTCCTGAGGCGGAGCGAGATGGTTCTGGATATCAATGTGACGGAACTGGTACGCGACACCGACCTGGCGTAGAACACCCCGTCCGCAGGCGTCCTCCAGGAACGGGAAGAGCGTCAGCGGCAGTTGGCGGTCGAACGCAAGCCACGCCCGCACCACCGTGAACCAACCCCACACGGCACCCAACGTGGCGGCACAGGGTCCGGCCGCCGCAGCAATGAGGAGGCCGGCCGGAGCACCGATGACAAAGCGCGTCGACAACGCGGACCCCGACGCCAGCGCAAGCCCGAGCCCTCCCGTCACGCCCCCCATGGTTCCGCTCACCAGCGCCAGGGAGACGAAGGTGGCACGGTCGCGGGCGAACACAGCCTGCGGAGTTGCAGCGGCCAGAGGGTCGACCGGCGCGGTCTGGACACCTGCGAAAACGGCACCGAAAACACCTATCAGGACGCCTACGGCCAGTCCGCTGGCCAGCGTCACGAGGTACGTGACCCCACCGCCCACAGCCAGCATGAGCGGCAGCCGCACCGGGCTCGGCCGCCACCGCAGGCGCTGCGCCGGCGAGGAGGTCCCGACATAGGCAGCCGCCAACCACAGCAGACCCGTTGCCAGACCGGACGCGAGGCCCGCGAACATTCCGGCGGCCCTCGCCGTACTTACCGGCGAGCGGTCAAGCACGGTCATGCCGAGACCGAAAAGTGATCCGACAGTGCAACCAGCGGTCACGCCGATCGCAACACTGGTCAGTACGCGCAGCATCGAGGTGGGAACTGCCTTCGGTAGCTCCCACCAGAACAGGTCCGGCATACCGCGGCAGTTGTCCCGCAGATGCCGGGCAAGGAAGCGCAGCGAACGCTCCGCCTGCTCGGCGCGCCCGGTGTCGCGATAGGCGGCGGCCACGAATTGACTCAGCAGGTGTCGTTCGACCGCCCCGCGATCCGGGAATCTGATCTGGTCCAGCACCTCGACCAGATCAGATTCCCGGCCGCTTCCTCCAGCGTACGCCGTGCGCGCGAGCCAGATCATCAATGGCGACATGAGCGCTTGGGCGGCCGGCAGGGTCGGGTCGGAGGTCACCGCCTCAAGGAGGTGATCCCAGTGTGTCGCGCGCCCTCTTCCCTCGATGGTCCGCAGATACCTACGAACGTCGGCCGGGTCCACCGGCCGGAGTTCGACACCGGCGGCCGCGTCGAGTCCCACCGAGGGCACGCTGAAGGCGGGGCTTGTGTCGGAGGTCATGATGGCGGCCCGATACTCGTCCGTACGGGACGAAAGCACCAATGGTTGGCCGGGCAGCAGTGCATGGTTGATTGCCGCCAGCGCCCCTGGACGCACATGTTCAGGCATTTCATCCAGGCCGTCGAGAACGGGCAGTATCTTTCCGGCCTCGATGAGCTCCCGGGCCATCGTCCGGCGGGCTGGACCAACCCTCTGCATCAGATACGGATGAACGACGATGAGGCGTTCTTCGAGCCAGGCGAAAAGATCCTGGGCCGGATCCCAGGTGGACAGCGATATGAGTACGGGAACCTCTGCTCCGGGCTGCCGGGTGGCGAGCCTGTCCACCACCAGGCGAATGAGAATCGTGGTCTTCCCCGAGCCCGCGCCGCCTAGGACTACCAGCCTGCGAGTCGGGATACCGTCGAGCGCCGCCGCGAGTTCGTTCTCACCGCCGACCAGCTCGTGCGGCCCGGCGAACCAGTGGCTGGTGTCCGGTTCAGGACGTCCCGGTCCGTGCGCGACTCGGATGAGAGTCTCCCAGTCGTCGCACAGATCCAAGGGTGCGGCCGTCCACCGCACGGACAGCGTGTTCCGGTTGAGCTGAAGTCTTCGAATCTGTTCCGTCCATTCGCCGCGGACAGCGACCTCTAGGTCGTTTGCGGCGTAGTTGGGCCAGAACTGTTTTGGCCAGGCATCCCGGATCAAAAATACGAAGAAATAAAGGCAAGCGCAGCCGAGTGCGGCCGGGAACACCGTCGTCATGAAGCCGACACCGGCGGCGATGGTGAGCCCGCCGGCAACCGTGGTACAGCCCAAGGTGAGGCTTAGGGTCTGTTCCAAGTTCGGATCATGGGGTTGGCAGGGTGCGTAGCCAGAGGATGGATCCGCGCAGGTGGAGTCCTGCGGTGTAGCTTTCGGGTGTCTTGTCGTAGCGGGTGGCCAGACCCCGCCATTCCTTGATCTTGTTGATGCCGCGCTCCACGGTGTTGCGGTCTTTGTAGAGCGTGGCGTCGTGGCTGACCGGGCGGCCTCCG
>NZ_UBIZ01000131.1:0-17216 GCF_900465275.1 Parafrankia sp. Ea1.12
CCCACATACGGAACCGGTCGTAGATCGTCGACCAGGAGCCGTAGCTGTTCGGCACGTCCCGCCAGGGGCTTCCGGTACGGAACCTCCACATCACCGCGTTGAAATAGCTGCGCAGGTCAGGGATCGGACCGGACGCCCCCAGCGGGAGGTACGGCTCGATCAACTCCCATTCACCATCGGTCAGATCACCACGCGTCATACCACTGTGCTACCAGCCGAAACACCCACACGAAGGACGAACACCCCGATTGTGATCCAGACTCAGAACAGGCCCTAGCACCTCACCCCTGGCAGGGAAGTGAGCGGACATGATTCCCACCGTCGTCCTCGCGGCACTGGCCCTGACGGGGTTCCTCGCCTGGTTCTTCTTCGGCCCGAAACACGCGCAGCGCACCGAGCTGCATCACGGCGTGCAGCGGGCGACGGTCGTCGTGGCGGGCGGCTACTCCCCGAACCTCATCCACGCCCGTCCCGGCATCCCCCTGCAACTGACCTTCGACCGGCGCGAAGGCGGGGACTGCACCTCTCACGTCGTGTTCCCCGACTTCGGCATCAACGCGGCTCTACCCGCGTACGCGACCACCACGGTCGAGCTGACACCCGACCGGCCCGGTCGCTTCGGGTTCGCCTGCGGGATGAACATGGTGCACGGCACTCTGCTCGTCGGACCCGACGGCGCTGGCAGCTCTCCCGCCGGCGGCGAGACAACCCGGGTCGACGCGACGACCGAACCGCACCGAGGGCAGACCGTGGCTCCGGAGCCCGCCGACCTCGACACCGAAACCGCTGCTCGCCAGACTGAGATCAGGGACCTGACCCGGCGCGTCGTTGTCGGCGCGGTGCTGAGCCTCCCGGTCGTCGTCGCCGTGATGGCCGCGGACCTGTTCCACGCGACCTGGGTACCCGAGGCGCTGATGAACCGGTGGCTGCAACTGGCGTTGATCGCCCCGGTCATGGCCTACACGGGCTGGCCGATCCACCGCACCGGCTGGCTCGCGCTGCGCCACCGCGGCGCCGACATGAACAGCCTGATCACGCTTGGCACCACGGCCGCGTTCGGCTACAGCACGCTGGTCACCGTCGCGCCCGGCATCTTCCCAGCCGATGTCCGTGATGTGTACTTCGAAGCGGTCGGCGTCATCCTCACGCTCATCCTGCTCGGCCGGCTGCTGGAAACACGGGCGAAGGCCGGCACCGGCCAGGCCATCCGCAGCCTGATCGGCCTGCAGGCCCACACCGCCCGCCTGCTCCGCGACGGAGCGCAGATCGACGTACCGATCGAGGACGTGCTACCCGGCGACACCGTGCTGGTCCGCCCCGGGGAGAAGATCCCGGTCGACGGCGAGGTCATCGACGGACGATCCACGGTGGACGAGTCCATGGTCACTGGTGAGCCGATGCCGGTCACCAAGCAGGCCGGTGACACTGTGATCGGCGCGACGATCAACCAGACCGGGGCGTTCCGGTTCCGGGCCACCAAGGTCGGCCGCGACACCATGCTCGCCCAGATCATCCGCCTCGTGCAGCAGGCACAGGCATCCAGGGCACCGATCCAGCGGCTGGCCGACCTGATCTCCGGCTACTTCGTCCCCGCGGTCGTCGTCATCGCGATCTGGACGTTCGTCGTCTGGCTGCTCGCCGGACCGCAACCGGCCCTCACCCTCGCGCTCGTCTCGGCGGTCGCAGTCCTGATCATCGCCTGCCCCTGCGCACTCGGACTCGCCACACCGCTGTCCATCATGGTCGCCACCGGCAAGGGCGCCAGCCAGGGCATCCTGATCCGCTCCGCCGAAGCTCTGGAGACCGCGCACAAACTCGACACCATCGTCCTGGACAAGACCGGCACCATCACCCAGGGGCATCCCACGCTCACCGACATCCTGCCCACCGCCGGTATGGACGAGACCCTTCTGCTACACCTCGTCGCCACCGCCGAAAACGCGTCCGAACACCCGCTCGCCGCCGCCATCGTCGCCAGCGCGACCAGCCGCGGAATCCCCCTCACCGAACCGACCGGCTTCGACTCGGTCACCGGTAAAGGAATCCGCGCGACCGTCGACGGCCACGAGGTCCTCATCGGCAACCCGGGCCTGCTCACCGCCGCAGGCATCGACCCCACCTCGTTCGAAGCGGACACGATCCGGCTGTCCGAAGACGGCAAGACGGCCATGGTCGTGGCTGTCGACGGGCACCCGGCCGGTGTGATCGGCGTGGCCGACACCATCAAACCCGACTCCACCCAGGCGATCGCCGAACTCCACCGGCTCGGCCTCGACGTCATCATGATCACAGGTGACGGGCGGCGGACCGCCGCCGCCATCGCCCGCCAGGTCGGCATCGACCGGACACTCGCCGAGGTCCTCCCCGAACACAAGGCCCACGAAATACAGCGACTACAAGGCGAACACCGCAGAGTCGCCATGGTCGGCGACGGCATCAACGACGCCCCCGCCCTCGCCCAGGCCGACGTCGGCTGCGCCATCGGCACCGGCACCGACGTCGCGATCGAGGCCAGCGACATCACCCTCGTCTCCGGCTCACTCACCGGCCTGGTCACCGCCATCCGGCTGTCCCGGGCGACGATGCGCAACATCCGCCAGAACCTCTTCCTCGCCTTCGTCTACAACATCGTCGGAATCCCGATCGCGGCCGGGGTGCTCTACCCCTTCTTCGAGATCCGGCTCAGCCCCGTCATCGCCGCCGCCGCCATGGCACTGTCCTCCCTCTCCGTCGTCACCAACGCCAACCGACTACGCCACTTCACCCCACCACCACCCGACACCACGGCGACCCCGACACCGACCGAACCCACCGTCGAGACAGGAACGACCGTCGGACCCACCACGCACGCCGCACACGCCACTTCGACCGAACCGTTCACGGACCCCGTCTGCGGCATGCGCATCAACCCGAACAGCCCACACACCTAAAACAGATCACGGAAAATCCCGTGCTTCTGCGCCGCGCACCGACTCGACACGTTCGCCGCCAACCATGACATAAGCCGCGCACCCCACCCACACTGCGGGCCGCCAGATGCTGGCTCTTGACGCAGGACGGCACGATCATCATTCCGTTCCGTGGTGGCAGACATTGTGGCACCCGGGTTCCGCAGCGGGTGGGCACACAGGCAGCCGCAAACCTCGGATGACCTGTGGAAACGCAGGTCATCCTGCCAGTATGACGTGTGCCCAAACCCGACCCAGGTGGGCGATCAGCAGCTCTGACGTGAGGTGCGGGACTGTTTCAAGATCGGTGTTTCCGGCCCGACACGCCGGGGTGAGTAGACCGATCCCGGAATGCCGATGTCGGCGCTTGTCCGCCGGGCGGACACCTGTTCGCCGCCGACGAGGCGCTGCTCTTCGCCACCTCGACCGCCAGCCCGTCCTCGCCCTTATTCTGACAGTGACTTATCCGCGCAGGTCAGGTCGAGTTCGAACCAGACTGTCTTCCCGGTGCGGGTGGGACGAGCTCCCCACTGGGTGGCGAGTTGGGCGACAAGCTGAAGCCCGCGGCCGCCCTCGTCATCGGCGGAAGGGTTCAGCAGGCGCGGCACCCGGCTGTCGCCATCGGCGATTTCGACGTAGAGGGCGTGGCGACCGCGGCGTAGCGTCAGGTCGCTGGGGGTCTTCGCGTACCGGATGGCGTTCGTGACGAGCTCGCTGACGAGGAGCTCCACAAGATCGACGCTGTCGGTGAGCTCCCATTGCCGCAACGCGGCAACGGTGGTGTCGCGGGCGGCTTTGACGGCCCGCGGATCGGGCTCCACGGTGGTTGTCCAGGTGGTGGCGCGCGCGGTGGCGCGGACGAGGAGGAGCGCGACGTCGTCGTCGTAACCGCCGCTGCGGTCGATGAGGGTGAGCAGCCGCTCGGCCGTGGCGGGCAAGCTGCCGGTGGCGACGAGGGCCGCCTGCAACTGGCGGACACCCTGACCGATGTCAATCTTCGGGGATTCGATGAGTCCGTCGGTGTAGAGGGCGAGGGTGCTGCCTGCCGGGAACGGGTACCGAACTTCGGTGCACGGTGGGCCGCCAATGCCGAGGATGATTCCTTCCGGCTCCTCCAGCAGCCGAGCGTCTGTGTACGCATCGACGATGGCGGGTGGGAGGTGACCGGCGTTGGCGACGGTGATGCTGGCGGTCGCCGGCTCGAAGATTGCGTAGACGCAGCTGACGAGGGCACCGTCCGGCCCGGCACCGATGTTCTGCACCAGGCTGTCGAGGTGCGTCAGGACGTCCGCTGCCGGGAGGTCGAGGGCGGCGAAGGCACGGACCGCGGCGCGGACCTGGCCCATCACAGCGGCGGCGGCCAGGCCACGGCCCATCACGTCGCCGATGACGAGGGCGACCCGGCCGGCCGACAGCGGCACGATGTCGAACCAGTCGCCGCCGACCTCGGTTCCTGCCGTGCCGGGCTCGTAGCGCCATTCGATGTCCAGACCCTCGACGGCCGGCAGCCCGCCGGGCAGCAGCCCGCGTTGCAGGGTGATTGCGGCCGTGCGCTGTCGGTCGAAGGCGCGGGCGTTGGCGACGGCATTGGCGATCCGACTGCCGAGCTCCGCCGCGGTCTGCACGTCGTACTCGGTGTAGGTCCGCCCGGACGGCCCGAGACCGAGGTACACCGAACCGTGGTATTCGTTGCCGACCAGCAGCGGGACAGTGATTGCGGTGCGAACGGCGATGTATTCGAAGTGCTCATCCCGCTGCGGGTGATCGACGCTGGCGATCACCCGCTCGTCGACGTCGAAGAGGACCGGACGGCGGGTGGCGAGGGAACGGTGCGCCGGGTTGTCCTGATCGACATAGGTGATGGCGGAAGGCAGGAGCTGGTGGGCCTCCGGCGGCGGCAGCAACGGCGTGTTCCCAGCGACGGTGAGACGCAGCGGCAGCCGGGCCGGCGGGGCTGTCGCGTCCAGCGGCTCCTCGGTGAGGTACAGGTCGCAGTTGTCGGCGAACTCGGGAACGATGAGCTCGACCATCCCCTCCAGCGTCGCCGTCAGGTCCAGTGAGGCTCCGATCAACCCACTGGCCCGGCCCAGCAGCCGCAACCGCTGTTCCACCTTGTCTCGCGCGGCCTCCGCCCGCCGCTGGTCGGTCACGTCCACCAGGGCGACGCCCACCGCCGCGACGGACCCGTCCCCGCCGCGGAGCGGATAGTGGGACACCCGCCAAGTCCGCTGCCCTGGCCGGGGGGCAGGAGTGGAACCGGTGATCTCCACGTTGAGGATGGGCTCGCCGGTGGCAAGGACCTGACGGATCACCTCCCAGGCCCCGGGGTGGACGTCGGGGAGTAACTCGCTCAACGGTCGTTGCCCGATGTCGTCGACGGACAACCCATTGATGGCTCGCATCGCGCGGTTCATCTGGCGTACCCGCAGCTTCCGGTCAGTGATCAGCAGGCCGATCGGGGCCAGCTCGAACAGCTGCGAGGTGAACAGCCCGGTCTCGGACCCGGGCGGAGCGCCCGGGTCAGTTCCGTCGGGTGGATCCAGAGCGGCGGCCGAGTTCTCGCGACCGTGCCGGGCAGATCCGCCCATGTCACCAGTCACCACCGGACCGAACGTCTGGCACCCAGAAGCCGTTGCAGGGCCTGCTTCGCGGTACGGGCGCACGACAGCAACGAAAAGCGGCGGGTGGCGGGCGGACAACCGTACAAATGGTCACCCAAGCGCCATCCCGGTTCACCACAAGAACGCCCATGCCCAGTGCGCTGCCACCGAAACACATGATCGATTCCGCGGTCCGTGGCCTGCGCGCTGAAGCACGCGAGCAAGGCACGCACGTCGGCCATCTTCACCTCGGCGGGGACGATGCCTGATCAGGATCGGCGAGATGCATCGGGCACCACCACCGAAGACATCTCGATGTTGCACAGGTCGGTCAGTTTGACGACGACCTCGGTGCCCGAGAGCCGCACGTCGACGATGGGTTCGCCGGGGTCGCATCACGCGGAAGGTACGTCACCGCTCGACGACGGACCCACTTTATCGGTGAGGCTCACCGGGAGACCTGGCCAGCGACTGTTCCGCGGACGGGCACCGGGCAGGCGGACGTCCCAGCCCTTCCCGCTCGGGGGCAGGATGTTTCCGCCGGCCCATCCCAACAGCATCGCCTCCGCCTCGGGCGGGGGCGACGGGTCAGTTCATCGGTTCAGCGCTGCGCTGACAGCGGTAGCGACATGATCCGGACCGACACGAGCATTCTCGACGCGGGCTGGGGGTGCTCCTCGCGATCCTGCGCGCCAAGGCTGAGAGTGCCGGACGGGTGTCGTCGAGGTCAGCCCCGCCGACACGTACCGCACTCGCGCCGTCTGCGGTCGCTGTGCCGCGGAGAACCGCAGGACACAGGCCGAGTTCGCCTGTCACATGACGACGCCCGGGGTGTCGGTCAGGTACGCGACGACCTTGGCGCGTACCTGACGGTCGTCTTCGCCGCGAGGACGAAGACGTGACAGGCCCCGACGGGCCAACCACCACGACCGAGAGGGCCGGGCGTGCGATAGGCTCCAACGTCGAACGTGCGTTCGAAGAGTGTGGTGTGATCCAGGGAGCCTACGGAGACCACATGATCTGTCTCGTGCTGTGTGGATCCGCGGTCCCCCGGTTCGAGCGCCGATGAGTCCGCAGCTAGGGTCGCCAAACATGGACCGTCTGACGGAGCATGCGGCGCTGCTCACGCTTCTTCGCGGCCGCCGCCGTCAGTGGGGGCTCGTCGCTGACGAGGTCGAGGAGACCGGCAGCGCGCTGCGTGTGCTCGAAGCCGACACGAACGGGGACCAGGGCGACCTCTTCGAAGGGTTCTCGGACGGGATAAGCGCTGCCCTGGACGCGGCACGCGAGACGCTGCTCGGGTGGGACGCGCAAGGCATTCGAGTAGTCACGCTGCTTGATGCGGACTATCCAGCGCAGCTGCTCACCGTCCACCAGCGCCCTCCCTTCCTGTTCTTCCGGGGCCGGATGAGCCCGGACGACGCCGCCGGGGTCGCCGTGGTCGGTACCCGCTCGGCCTCGGCGGAGGGGCTGCGCCGTGCCGAGGAGATCGCCGCCGGGCTTGCCCGGCGGGGCCGCGTCGTCATCAGCGGACTCGCCGCCGGCGTCGACACGGCTGCGCACAGCGCCGCCCTGCGCGAGCGCGGCCGCACCGTCGCCGTCATCGGAACAGGGCTCCTCAAGTCCTATCCCCGAGAGAACGCGCCTCTTCAGGAGAAGCTGGCTCGCGAACAGCTGGTGCTGTCACAGTTCTGGCCGGAGTCCCCGCCGACCAAGACAAGCTTCCTGATGCGCAACGGTGTGATGAGCGGATACGCCGCCGCGACGGTCGTGGTGGAAGCGCCGGAGAAAAGCGGCGCCCGGACACAGGCACGGCTCGCACTCGAACACGGCCGGCCTGTCTTTCTCCTGGACACGGTCATGGTGCACGAGTGGGCGCAGGAGTACGCTCAACGTCCAGGTGTCACCGTCGTGAGTAGCGTCGAGGAAGTCTTGAGCCTGCTGGACGAGCTGACTGTGTCCCCGGACACGGTAGTCTGGTGACCTCACCGCGCCGTGCCCGCACAGTAGTCGAGGTCTCCGACCCCTACGCCAACTATCTCCTTCAGGTTCCTCCCTCCGGAGAGGGCGTCTGCATCACCTGCCACTCGTCGGTATACGACGGGTACGAGCGGTGCCTGCCGTGTAACCGGGCACGCCAGAAACTCGGTGCCCTGGTCTTCGACGCGACGGCGTTCGTTTCCTTGGCGCCCTCGGGTCAGCAGCTCGCGAGAGAACTGCTCACCTACAAGAAGGAAGAGATCCCGGAGCGGTACCGGCACCCGCGGATGGCTGGTCTGGCCGCGGTCCTGTGGCGGTGGCTTTCCGTGCACGAGGCCCATGTGGCGCAGGGGGCGGGAACACCGGGATTCTCGATGGTCACGTCGGTTCCCAGTACGAGGGGCCGGCCGGGAGAGCATCCGCTGAAACGTCTGGTCAGTGGAATTGTCGCAGGAACCGGTGACCGGTACGTCGACCTGCTGGAAACCCATGGCGGTGACCGCGGCCGGGAGGTGGCGACCGATCGGTTCACCGTCGTCAGACCGGTCACCGCCGCCTCGGTGCTGGTGATCGACGACACGTGGACCAGCGGCGCGCGAGCCCAGTCCGCCGCCGCAGCCCTCAAACTGGCCGGAGCATCCAAAGTCGGATTCGTCGGGGTCGGCCGATGGTTCAACGCGGATTTCGCCGACAACGCGAAATGGCTGATCCGGCGACGTAGAACCAGGTGGAACTGGGACCGTTGCTGCCTGGAGTAGAGGTCACGATCCAGCTACTACGATTCCCTGCCGCACCCTGGGTGTTTCCGCGACCGAGGTAGAGCGGGCGCAGATGCGCGTTGCTGGATATTTTTTCGACTACCCGGCACACTCCTTGGGAAGATCCCGACCCGGATAGGCCGGCAGCCCGGCACTGGGCGGGCACGCCGGATCTTTCCGGAGGCCTGGCGGGCCCTGATCATTTTTCGCTCGGCAGCGACATGATTCAGCCCCCCCGTTACCTTGCTCGCAGGCCCGAAACGGGCTGTTCAGGCCACCGTCTCCGGCATGACTGATCGCCCCTGTCGCCCATGACCTGGGGGGTGTTGTCACCGGAGACGGCGGACGGACGTGACCGCTGATAGAGACCTGGCATGGGTGATGCCTGCTCGTAACGTGGCTGCCGGCGCGCTGTCCATGGTCGGCCTGGACCCCGCCACAGAAGGTGATCCACTTGGAGGAGACCGACAACCCCACCACCGAGCCCTACACCGTGTTCTGCGGGCTCGACGTCGGCAAGGAAACCCACCACGCAACCGCATTGACCCCGGCCGGTAAGAAGCTGCACGACCGGCCGTTACCCAACGACGAACCCGCCCTGCGGGCCGTGTTCACCACCCTCGCGGCCCACGGCCGGGTACTGGTGATCGTGGACCAGCCCGCAAGCATCGGCGCCCTGTCGATCGCGGTCGCCCGCCAGATGGGCCTGGACGTCGCCTACCTGCCAGGGCTGGCGATGCGCCGCCTCGCCGACCTGCACCCGGGCGAGTCCAAGACCGACGCCCGCGACGCCTACGTGATCGCCGACGCCGCACGGACCCTGCCCCACACCCGCCGCGCCCCCCTCTTCGCCGAACACACCGACACCCTCCTCCACGAACTCGGCCACACCGACGACACCATCATCAAACTCAAAATCGACGGCGCCATCACCTGACAGACCCTCGCGACAGATCCCTTGGAAAAGGATCCCCCGGGAACCGGAACACATCCGGCTCCTCTCCGAGGCGCGACCACCAGAGGAGCGCACCCCCGTGAGCTTCACGATCGATCTCAGCGGAAAGACGGCCGTCGTCACCGGCGGCGGGCAGGGCGTGGGGCGGGCGATCTGTCTTTCGTTGGCCGCCGCCGGTGCCCGGGTGCTGGTCAACGACTACGTGTCCGACCGGGCCGAGGCGGTCGCCAAGGAGATCACCCAGAGCGACGGCAACGCGGCGGCCAGTCCCTTTGACGTCTCCGACTACGCGGCCGCGACCAAGGCGATCACCGCCGAGCCGGTCGACATCCTGGTCAACAACGCGGGGAACGCGGGGCCCGCGGTGCAGGACGCGAAGGCGCCTGCCGCGCCGGGCGCGCCCGGCGCGGGTGCGCGCGGTCCCTCGGTCAGCCTCGGCGAGTTCGCGAACACCGAGCCGGCCGACTGGGACCGTTATTTCGCGGTGAACCTGTTCGGGGTGATGAACTGCATCCGCGCGGCGCTCCCCCACATGATCGCATCCAGTCACGGGCGGATCATCACGATCGTCTCGGACGCGGGACGGGTCGGCGAGCCGCACATGGCCCCCTACGCCGCCGCCAAGGCCGGCGCGGCAGGCCTGACCCGGGCGGTCGCCCGCGAGGTCGGCCGCGACGGGATCACCGTCAACAACGTCGCGCTCGGGACCGTCGACACCATCGGCCTGGAGGCCATGGCCCGCGAGTCGGACGAGGTGGCGGACCGTGTGCGACGCCAGCTGAAGCGCTACATCATCCCCCGGCTCGGGCAGCCCGACGATGTCGCCGGCCTCATCACCTTCCTGGCCGGGCCCGCCGCTTCGTGGATCACCGGCCAGACCTACCCCGTCAACGGCGGCTACTCGGTCACCATGTGACACCGCACCGAAGGGAACAGCGTGGACCCCGATCTCAGCCCCGACCAGCGCCTTCTGAAGGAAACCACCGAGCGCTTCATCGACTCGACGTTATCGCTGGACCGGGTGCGCGCACTGATCGACTCGGGCGGCGAGGTCGACCCCTCCTACCGGGAGAACGCCGCCGAGCTGGGCTGGTTCGCCTTCCTGGCCCCCGAGTCCCTCGGTGGCGGGAGCGTGTCCGGTGACGGTGTCCTCGACGCCACCCTGCTCGCCGAGCTGCGCGGGCGGTTCCTCCAGCCGGGCACCTTCATCGACACCAACGTGGCCGTGGCGGCCCTCAGCGCCCACGGCTCGGAGGAGCAGCAGGCCAAGATCCTGCCCGCCCTCATCGCGGGGGAGGCCGCGGCGGCGTGGGCCGTCGCCGACCCGGCCGGGGACTGGTCCGGGGCCCGGGGCGTCACCTGCGAGGCGGCGCCGGGCGGCGGATACCGCCTGGCGGGCCGCAAGGGACTGGTCCTGGAGGCCCAGTCGGCGCAGTGGCTGCTGCTGACCGCCGCCGGCCCCGAAGGGCTCGCCCAGTTCCTCCTGCCGACGGGCACCCCGGGCCTCACCGTCGAGGTGCTCTCCGGCCTCGACCTGAGCCGCCGGCTGTGCGAGGTCCGCCTCGACGACGTCCTGCTGGACGAGTCCGCGCTGCTCGGCCCGCCCGGCGCGGCCGCGGACGCGGTCGGGACGCAGCTCCAGCTCGCCGGCGTGCTCAGCGCCGCGGAGACCGCCGGTGCCATGCAGTACCTGTTCGACCTGACCGTGCAGTACTGCAAGGACCGCATCGCCTTCGGCCGCCCGATCGGCTCCTTCCAGGCGATCAAGCACCAGCTCGCCGACAGCAGCCTCGCGCTGGAGATGAGCCACGCCGTCGTCAGCGCGGCGGCCCGGGCCGTCCAGGAGAACAGTGCCGGGGCGGCGCACGCGGCGAGCATGACCAAGGCCTTCGTCTCGGACGCCGCGGTCGAGCTGGCGCACAACTGCTGGCAGCACTTCGGCGGCATCGCCTACACGTGGGAGCACGACTTCCACTTCTATCTGCGTCGCCTCACCGCCGACGCGTCGTTGTACGGCTCGCCCACCTGGCACCGGGAGCGGGTCTGTCAGTTGGCCGGCCTGTAGAGAACGACGGAGGACAGAAGGCGCCATGGTTGACCAGCCCGATCTCGAGGACTACCGCCACCAGGCCCGGACATGGCTCGCCGCGAACCTCGAACCCCGCGACGCGAGCCAGTCCGGCCTCGGCCGCGGCGACGGCTCCGGCTCACACACCGCCGAGGACTACCTGCCGGAGCGGGCACTTCAGAAGAAGCTCCACGAGGCCGGCTACGCCGGGATCAACTGGCCCAGGGAGTACGGCGGCCAGGGGCTGAGCGACGAGCACGCGCGGGCCTTCGCCGAGGAGGCCGCGGGCTACCGCACGCCGGAGCTGGGCCACGCCGGCGGCACGACCTACGGCCCGGTCAGCAAGACCCTGATCCGGCACGGCTCACCGGAGTTCCTGGCCCGTCACCTGCCCCGGATCCTCTCCGGAGACGAACTGTTCGTGCAGCTGTTCTCCGAGCCGAACGCGGGCTCGGACATGGCCGGCATCACGACGAGAGCGGTCCGTGACGGCGACGAGTGGCTGATCACCGGATCGAAGATCTGGACCAGCGGCGCCTCCTACGCCGACTACGGGATGTGTCTGGCCCGGACGAACTGGGACGCGCCCAAGCACCGCGGCCTCACCTGGTTCGCGGTCCCCCTGCGGGCCGAGGGCGTCACCATCCAGCCCATCCGGGAGATCACCGGGGACGCCGAGTTCTGCCAGGAGTTCCTCGACGAGGTCCGGGTGAGCGCCGACGAGGTGATCGGCGATGTGGACCAGGGCTGGACCGTCGCCCAGACCATGCGGCGCGGGCCGCGACGACCCGCTCAACATGCCGCCCGCGCAGGCCGCGGAGATCGACCCGTTCCTGCTGGAGCTGGCCCAGGCGGCCGGCCGGGCCGGTGATCCGGTCGCCCGTCAGGCGATCGCCCGGATCCACACCGCGGACTGGGCCCGGGGAGAGCTGGGCCGGCGCATCACCGGGCTCCTGCGCTCCAGCGACAAGCCCGCGGCCGGCATCGCCTCCTACTGGAAGCTCGCGGCGGGCGTGCACGACCCGCTGCGTGCCCGCCTCGTCATGGAAATCGGGCAGGGGATGCCTCTTGTCTGGCGCGGGGACGACGGGCGCCGCGCCGCGCTGGATTATCTGAACAGCCGGGTCTGGTCGATCGCCGGCGGTTCCAACGAGATGCAGCGCAACGCGATCAGCGAGCGCGTTCTCGGCCTGCCACGGGAGCCGAGCTTCGACCGCGGCAAGCCGTTCAGTGAGGTTCTTCATAACGCACGGCGGTGGCTTGAAAACACGTGATGTGACCCGTCGCACGGACCGGCCCGCCCGTGCGACGGGTCGGCCCCGGGCGAGCGGGGGGAACCACCGGGCCTGATGGTACCGGTATACTCCGCACGGTGAGCACTTCGAATGAGCCGCGCCGGCGAGCGGGCCTTCTACAGGAGCGATCCCGGGAGACCCGGCATCGCCTGGTGCGCGCCGCGCTGCATTTGTGGACCGAGCGCGGATTCGAGACCGGTATCGAGGACACGCGGGTCGAGGAGATCTGCCAGGCGGCCGGGGTCACAAAGGGAACCTTCTACTTCCACTTTGCGCACAAAGAAGACATTCTACTCGAGATGGGCGCCGAGACAGCCACCGTCCTCAACGAGTCGGCGAACCGCTGCGTCCGTTCCGACCGCAGTCTCGACGACTCGCTGCGCACTGTGCTGAACGCCGTCGCGCGCAACATCAAGGGCACTCCCCCGGCGGCCGTCAGCCGCGCGCTTGCCGAGTTCCGGAGACCGCACCGGATCCACGCCTCGTACAGCGGCCCGGCCTTCTCGGAAGCCTTCGAGAAGCTGTTCGCCAAAGCCCAGGAGAAAGGCGAGGTGACCCAGCGGGTCGACCCGTCCGAGATGGCGCAGATTCTCGAGGCGCTGGTCGTGGACTGCATCATGGAGTGGTCTCACGGACGGCTGCCGAAGCTGAATCAGGCGCTGCACCTCCGGGCGGCGATCGTGACGGCCGGGCTGCACCCCGACGTCAACCTTCCGGACTGATCCGGGGCCTTCCGGTGCACGGCCGGGCCGAGATGGTCCGGTCCTCCTGGCCTCGACCAGGGCCCGGGTCCGATCCTGCCCGACTCCGGCCGACCGAGATGGTCGGCGACCTTGAACGTCGCCTGGACCTCTCGATCTCGCATACCTGGACGTAGACGTGCGCGCGCCCGGTCGCGATCATGTCCGTCCGGCGGTCGGCGATGTAGCGGTAGCCCACCGGTAGAGCTCACCCACCCGCGGAACATGCGCCGCGCGGTCGGGAGATTCACACATACGACATCACCCGGACGGCCGCCGGGACCGTCGAGTCCCACAGCGACGAGATGGCCGCGTTCCGCCAGGCTCGGCCACGAGAGGCGCCCACCGCCGCGGATAACGCCACCGCATCCGGATGAATCGCGGCGAGTTCGCCTGCCCACCGCGGCCGCACTGCGGCTGCCAACGGGTCGGAAAACGCCGCCACCAGACCTTACCCGATGAACCGCCAGGCCCGCTCCCGGTGCCATCGATAACGGGATGCCGGCGTGTACGGCGGCGTTCCTGACCGGCGCTCGGATGGCGCCGGGCAGTCCCGCGTACGGGCGGAGTCTACGCGTTGGACCTGCCGGCGGGTAGCAAGTGGGCGCGATGGACAGGGTAGCGTGCCGACATCTCCAGGAGTTAGACTGAGTTTAAATATTCCGATCATGACGAACTCGTGGAGGGCCCGTTGACTGAGACCCCTCAGCTCGGATCGCGCGGTATCTACGTCGCGGATCTTGAGCAGAGCCTCTCCTATGACATATTCGACGCCGATCACCATCTGTACGCTCCGTCCGACGCCACGTCGCGATACCTCTCCGCTGAGATGATCGAGCGCGCCTGGCTGCCCGGCGAGACCCGGATGCTCACCGAGGAAGAGCACGAGGAAGACGAGGAACTCGACCACGAGAGCCGCACCCTCGGCGTCCACTCGCAGCCCGAGGGTGGCCACGGCGGCGTCGACATCAATGAGCTTCCTGCCATGGAGGGAAGCATTCCCATCCCTGGCGCGATGCTGAACAAGCTGAACCCGATGAAGGATCTCGACCAGCTCAGCCGGGCGCAGCTCGTCGAACGGTACAACGCGATGCGGCCGGCCTTCGAGAAGAAGGACCCGCGGCTGACCCTGATGGACATGCAGAACGTCGAGGTCGCCGTTCTCCACGCGGTCGGGACCGGGTGGGAGAGCGCCTTCCGCCGCGGCGACGTCGAGGCCGGCTACGCGGTGAACCGGGCGTTCAACGACTGGCTGTGGGAGGACTGGGGCTACACCCACGAGAACCGGATCCTGGTCCCGGTGCCCATCCAGCTGTTCGAGATCGACCACGCGGTCGCCGAGCTTGAGCGGACCCTCGACCGCGGCGCCCAGCTGGTCGACCTGCAGCCCGGCCCGGCCTGGGGCCGCTCCCCGTTCGACCCGTACTTCGACCCTGTGGGGCTCCAGAATCCCGATTCGGCCTGTGAGCCGGCCTCCTGCGGATGATGCGATCTTCCGCAGGAGGTGTCAGGCGTCGTTGCGATATTCGCTGATCAGCCCGCCGAGGATGCGTGTGCGACGGACGGTGGACTCCGAGGTCGGGGCGACCACGAGTGGCGACCGGACCTCTGGACGCCGCGAACGAACGTGAGGGTCAGCGCCGGCGGAGCGCGGGCTGGGCCAGGGACGGCGGGACATAACCGGCGTCCTCCGGGTTGACGTTGACGCCAGGCGGGACGATCTCGTCGATCCGGTCCAGCGTCGCCTCGTCCAGGGTGACGGCGCCGCCGGTGAGCTGGCTTTCCAGGTGCTCCATCGTGCGCGGGCCGATGATCGCCGACGTCACCGCCGGGTGGCTCAGCACGAACGCCAGCGCCAGCTCGATCAGCGTGACACCCACCTCGGCGGCGAGGTCGGCGAACGCGATCGCAGCCTCGACCTTGCGCTGGTTCGCGGGCACGGACAGATCGAACCGGTTCGGCACCCGGGACATCCGGGTGCTCGTGACCTCGCCGCCGTCGCGGGTGTGGCGCCCGGACAGGAAGCCGCCGGCCAGCGGGCTCCACGGCAGCACCCCGAGTCCGTACTTCTGTGCCACGGGCAGCAGATCGGCCTCGATCCCACGGACGAGCAGCGAGTACGGCGGCTGCTCGGTGACGAACCGCTCGCGGTTGCGGCGCTCGGCCACCCACTGTGCCTCGACCACCTCGTGCGCCGGGAACGTCGAGCTGCCGAAGTAGCGGATCTTGCCGGCCCGGACGAGGTCGGTGAGCGCGCCGAGCGTCTCGTCGATGTCGGTCGACGGGTCGGGACGATGCACCTGATAGAGGTCGATCCAGTCGGTGCCGAGCCGCCGCAGGCTGTTCTCCACCTCGGTGACGATCCAGCGCCGTGACAGGCCGCGCCGGTTGGGCCCCGGTCCCATCGGCATGTACAGCTTGGTCGCGAGCACGACGTCGTCGCGGCGGCCGGCCAGCGCCTTACCGACGATCTCCTCGGACTCGCCGGCGGAGTAGGCGTCCGCGGTGTCGACGAAGTTGACGCCGGCGTCCAACGCCCTGTGAATGATCTTTATTGAGTCGTCGTGGTCCTGGTTGCCCCAGGTCCCGAACATCATCGCACCCAGGCAGAGCGGGGAGACCCGCACGCCGGTGCGGCCGAGTACGCGGTAGTCCATGTTCGGTAAGCATGTGCGGGGTGAGTAACCTGGCGCAATCCCTACATCAGGCTGTTGCGTACTGGAGAGGGCGCGTGGGCAGATAGCGATGTTCGGCCGGAAGCGCGCCAGCGCGCGTAGAGGCGCGAAGCGGGAAAAGCGGCCCCGTACCTGCATCTGGGGCGCCGACGACGAGGTAGTCGTCCTTGGCCGGCTCCCTGTCCCGGCCGGTTGTGTGGCGGCCGGGTGGCTACTGGTTGGTCAACTTGTCGGCGATCTGGTCGATGAGGCCCTGTTCGATGATCGGCGGCGGGACGTCCTGGATGTTGGTGACGTCGAGCTCGACGGCCACCTGGCCGACGTAGAAATAGATCGTGTCGAAGACGTAACCGTAGGTGCCGTATTCGTCCGTGATGCCCATCGAGATGCGGACCAGCGCGGTGGCCCCCCGCGGCGGGGACGGTGTCTCGACCGCGACGATCTCGTAGGTGAAGCCGTTCTCGTCCTCGCCCGCCAGCTGGTCCTCCAACGCCGTGCGGTAGCAGTCACCAAAACCAGGGCTGGTCACGATCTGGGCGTTCCGGCGGATCTGGCTCTCAGAGAGGACCTTCGCCCGGCTGATTGCCTGGAAATCAGATTCCTCGATGTTGGTGAAAGTGTCGCCCGTCGTCTCGTCCGATGGCGGCGACGGATTGTAGTCGGGGACTCCGACGCATGCGGCGACCTGGGCGCGAATCGCGCTGCTGTCGCTGTTCTCGTCGCCAGCGCCGCCCGAGCTCTCGAAGCCCGCGGTCTCCTCGCCCGCCGTGAGCACATAGTCCCCCGCGCGCAGGATCCTCGCCGGCGCGACGGTGGCCTGCGTGGGCGGGGCCGCCGGCCCGGTCGTCCCCGGCCCGGTCGCCCCCGACCCTGCCGCCGCGGGCGGCGGCGCTGCGGGGTCGACCGGGATGACGCCCTCCTGACATCCCGCGACCACGACCGCCAACGCCGATGCGACAATCCCACCACACACCGACCGGCGTACGTTCCAGCCCCTCCGCATGCCGCCCATTACCTACCTCCGCAAGGTTCACCCAAGCCGTTACACGAACGGTACTATCCGCCGCTACTGACGATTAATGCGTGGTGTTAATGCTCCCGGTGATAGTCGCGGGTGTGCGGGTAAACCCTTTGTATGAGGTATGCGACGGGTGGCGGGTTGACGCCCGCCGAGCAGGTGGAAAGGGAACGGGTCCG
>NZ_UBIZ01000439.1:0-961 GCF_900465275.1 Parafrankia sp. Ea1.12
CGCCACGGCGCGACGGCGCCACGGCGCGACGGCGCCACGGCGCGACGGCGCCACGGCGCGACGGCGCCACGGCGCGACGGCGCCACGGCGCGACGGCGCGACGGCGCGACGGCGCCACGGCGCCACGGCGCGACGGCGCCACGGCGCGACGGCGCCACGGCGCGACGGCGGCACGGCCGGCCGTCAGGCCCGGGGCGTGGAGGCGGAGGCGGTGGCGCGCTGTGTGTCCGCGGTCCGACAGCGCTCCGGGAACGGACAGGTTCTGCCGGGGGCCGTCCGGGCTGCTAGTTTTCCGGACAGTCCGGTTCGTGCGGGTGCGGTCGGGCCACGCGCGCGACGCTCGCGCGCCGATTCAGCCGGCACGCTGACGGGAGGGAGCGCGGTGGCAACGCAGTTCAGTCGAGGGCAGAAGTCCCAACTGTCGGCGATCACCGCTGGCACCGATCTGTACATCGGGATCCAGATCAACGCGCCGGGCGAGTGGGACGTGTCCTGTTTCGGGCTGGACGGTGCCGGCCGGCTCTCGGACGACCGGTACTTCGTCTTCTTCAACCAGCCGAACTCGCCGGAGTCCTCGATCCAGCTGCTCGGCGCCCAGTCCGGTGACAGCCAGTCGTTCCGGGTGACGCTCGACAAGGTCCCCGACGCGATCCAGAAGCTGTCGTTCTGCGCGGCGCTCGACGGCCCGGGCAGCGCCGCGCAGATCACGTCCGGATACCTGCGCATCGTGGCCGGTGGTACGGAGGTGCTCCGTTACGCGTTCACCGGCGCGGACTTCTCCGACGAGCGCGCGGTCATGATCGGCGACGTCTACCGCAAGGGTGTCTGGCGCGTGGCCGCGGTCGGCCAGGGGTTCCGGGGCGGGCTGGCGGAGCTGATCCGCAGCTTCGGCGGCGAAGTGGCCGACGAGCCCGAGCCGACCCCCGCGCCCGCCGGCCCGCCGCCGGGCGGCGTACCCGGG
>NZ_UBIZ01000008.1:0-471 GCF_900465275.1 Parafrankia sp. Ea1.12
CAAGAGCGATCATGCCGAATGGCGGGTGCGTCCTACTTCCCGGAATCACCGGCGCTACGCACAGTCACAACCGGCCGTCGCCGGCAGTCACCGGACAGACACGATCTCCGGCGAACTGGGAAGAGCCACTTATCCGATCACGACGGACAGGTAGTCGGATCGATCTCCATCGAGGGCGATCGAAGATCCGCAACCGTCCCGTAGGTCCGTCCCGTGTGCACATCGCGAACCCATACGACGAAGCACTACCCGGCAGTACCCGACACCCCGCAACACGCAGAACCCGCCGCGACCTACACAAACACACACGTGCGGCACCGGGTGGCACTCGCCGACAGGTCTACCTAGAGGGTGTCTGAAAAGGGTCAGGATGGGTAGGGCAGGGGGTGTGTGAAGCCTCGGTGTGAGGGAGGCTGGTGATGGCCGAGCGGCGCGGGTATCCGACTGATCTGTCCGATGCCGAATGGGAGC
>NZ_UBIZ01000161.1:0-1428 GCF_900465275.1 Parafrankia sp. Ea1.12
CCCGAGTCCCTCGCGCACCCCGCCCGCATGCTGCCCGCCCTCGCCCGCCACATCATCACCACGTTCACCAAGCCGGGTGATCTCGTCGTCGACCCTATGTGCGGCATCGGCACCACCCTGGTAGAAGCCGCCCACCTCGGCCGCCACGCCCTCGGCATCGAATACGAACCCCGCTGGGCCACCATCGGCCGTACCAACGCCACCCTCGCGCACACCCAGGGCGCCACCGGCACCATCCAGCTCATCACCGGCGACTCCCGCCGCCTTCCCGCCCTCGCCCCCGAGGGTGTGCGCGGAAACGCGGCTCTTCCCAGTGGGACTGTAAGAACAACGGTGTAACTCCCCTGTGACACTCTGTGTATACGCGCAGGTAGAGGAGGCACCAGATGACCGACACGATGACCGAGACGATCACGGACAAACCGGCCGAGGCCGCCGGCGTCGTCCCGGCCCAGCCGGTGGTCGTCGACGAGGCGCTCGCCGAGAGCCTCATCGAGCGGGCCCGCGCCGACGGGCTGTCGCTGACCGGGCCAGGCGGGATGCTGGGCACGCTGACGAAGATGGTCCTGGAGAAGGCGCTGGCCGCCGAGATGACCGCTCATCTCGGCTACGACGCGGGCGACCCGGCCGGCCGTAACAGCGGCAACTCCCGCAACGGCACCCGGTCGAAGACCCTGATCACCGAGATCGGCCCGGTCGAGATCGACGTGCCCCGCGACCGCGACGGCACGTTCACCCCGAAGCTCGTCGCGAAGCGGCAGCGCCGCCTCGGCGGCGTCGAGGAGCTCGTCGTCTCCCTGGTCGCCAAGGGGCTCACGACCGGCGAGGTCCAGGCGCATCTGGCCGAGGTCTACGGCACCGACGTGTCGCGCCAGACCATCTCGACCATCACCGACACGGTGATCGAGGGCATGGAGGCCTGGCGCGCCCGCCCACTCGACGCGGTCTACGCCGTGGTGTTCATCGACGCGATCGTGGTGAAGATCCGCGACGGGCAGGTCGCGAACCGGCCGATCTACGCCGCGATCGGCGTCACCGCCGACGGGGAACGCGACATCCTCGGCTTGTGGGCCGGCACCGGCGGCGAGGGCGCCAAACACTGGCAGCAGATCCTCACCGACCTGAAGAACCGCGGTGTCGCCGACGTGCTCATCCTCGTCTGCGACGGCCTGACCGGCCTGCCCGACGCCGTCGCCCAGGTCTGGCCGGCGACGATCGTGCAGACCTGCATCGTGCACCTGCTGCGCAACTCGTTCCGCTACGCCAGCAAGAAGGACTGGCCCGCGCTCGCGAAGGACCTCAGTGGGCGTTCTGCACGCTTTTGCCGGGTCTCAACTTGGGTTGATCTTTGGGGTGGTCGGTGGGGCGGGCTGGGGAAGGACGAACAGGCCGGGATCGGGCTCGGTGAGAACACCCCGTTCCACCAGG
>NZ_UBIZ01000028.1:0-577 GCF_900465275.1 Parafrankia sp. Ea1.12
TGTCGGTGGTGAAGACGGTGTCGAAGACGGCGGTGAACGTCGTGTCGCGGTCACGGATGAGGAACCGGAACCGTCTCGCCCGCTCACCCAGAGCTATGGGCAGGTTACGGGTTTGCTGGGGTGGCCCGGCTGTTCGTCGGGTGGCGGGTCACACCGGCGAGATGCACCCGGCGGGGTTCGACTTCGATGAAGAACAGCGCGTACAGCTTGCTCAGCACAGACGGTGTCGACGGTGAAGAAGTCACAGGCGAGGATGGGCGTGGGCTTGGGTGTGCAGGAACTGTCGCCAGGTGGGGCCGGAGCGGCGGGGTGCGGGATCGACGTGGGCGGAGCGCAGGATCGTCCAGACGGTACTGGCGCCTACCTGATAGCCGGGTTGGACGAGTTCGCGGTGGATGCGGTGGTAGCCCCAGCGGGGTTCTTCTTGGCGAGGCGGAGGATCAGCTGGCGGATCTCCGTTGGGGTGGAGGGCCGGCCCAGCAGAACCGGGGCCGGGACACCTGGCGGCGTAGCACGGTGAGTTCGTGGCGGAGCACAAGGATCTCGGCGTCTTTCGTCGTCGGGCAGCAGGCCACCA